>JASICF010000520.1 GCA_030044775.1 Candidatus Sulfotelmatobacter sp.
GGGATATTCGTAGCCTTAAGAATGTCATCCCGTCTCGCATTTCGATAAATAGCGCGAGCATGAATCGCTGGGGAAGATAGTTCGGTCGCCTCTTTGGCGTCATTGGCGAACATCGCCGCAAGATAAGATTCACGCCGAACCATTCCCGAAGTTGGGGCGATTGTAAAATCTGGTTTTTTTAGGCCGATCCGCGCCTCTTTAAAGTGAAGTGAGCAACGCGGCTTGGATTCGAGTTCGGCTGTAGTCGCTGGTGTGGCGGCAGAGCGATTTGAAACAGAGGCGCCAAGTTGTGAATCGATGTCGGTTGGCGCACTTGACTCTTTCTTGGTCTGTGCGGCCGATGATGGAGCAGAAGTCCGAGATCGTTTTAAGAACGGGATCGTCAGGATAATAACGAGGATCGCGCTTGCGGCCACCAGTAGAGCCGGAGTCAAAGTTCGCTCGGCGATCCAATACACGAGGGCGGCCGCAAACAACGAGCCCGATAAGACGAGAGCCAAAGTCCGCCAAGTCATGTGGCCTTTTCTTCGGGTGGAGCATCGGCCGCGTCCAACGCAGACGGTTCGTCGGCTACGAGCGACCGCAAAGGTCCCAGCCACGGCTCATAGCGCCGCCAACGCTCGACTGAGGTGCGATAAATCGGCTGCCGGGTCTGCCACTTGCTCGGCGTTTTCACGGCCCGTGGATTGTGTTCGGGGTGCAGGCATTCGTCGTTCCAGGCGAGGCCGCAGGCGGCAACGATCCGCTGAATGACTGGTTGGGGCGCGCTGGTCAGTTCTTCGTAATCGATTTCGATGAAGCGATCCGCCGGCAGTACATTCCTCCAATGGGCGGTGAGCCGCCGGTAACCGCGGAAATATGCGACCAGTTCCTCACCTCCCGTCGGAAACGCGAGTCCCGGGTGGAAATGAGTTTGATGGATCGAGAGCGCCGTGTCGACCGCAGCGCGTCGGCAGTGGATGATAATTGCGCGCGGGAACGCCAGATGGATCAGACCAGCCCAAAGAAAATTAAACGGCATCTTATCCGTTACTCGCACCGCTTTCGGCGCGATCATGCGCAGCACGCGAAGATACTCCGCTGCGCCTGTCGACAAGAACTGCCGCAAGACGAACATCTTCTCGTCCCCCGCCGCGCCCGAACGGAGCCACGCCGCCCCGCGCTCGTTCCAGAAATTCAACTCATCACCGGCCCCAACCTCGGGATGCATGGAAAGGATCTGTTCGACGAGAGTTGTGCCGGACCGCGGCATGCCGACGATCAGCACGGGCGTCGCATCGGAGTTGCCGAGTCCCGGCGCGCTTGCGATGAGTTTGGGTGTGAAGCGCGCAATCAGGCGGTCAATCTCGATCGAGAACGCGGCCGAGTCGAACGGTGAGGAACTTCGGCGCACCGCGTCTGCCGCATCGAAATGCCGCATGGCGAGCGAGTAGTCGCCGAGATCTTCAGCCGCCTTGCCGATCGCGAGGTGAAGCCGATGCACTTGGGTCGGCTCCAGTTTTGGCGTGGCCAAGGCGCTTTCCATCCGTTGAAGCAGGCCGTGGTCATCGCCTGTGATGGGTCGGCAACGAACAAACTCATAGTAGCTTCCCGAAAGCAATGGCGCGATTTCGATGGCGCGCCGGAAGCATTCGCGGGCTTCATCGAAACGGCCGAGCTCCGAAAGCAGATTCCCCAGCAGATCATGTGCCAGGGCGCTCTCAGGATCGAGCGCCAGCGTCTGCCGCAACACCTGTTCGGCTTCCTTATTGCGGTTTTCGATAAGCAGCGCACGCGCGTTGCCCAGGCGGCCGAATTGCGTCTTGCCGCCAGTCGCCGCCGCGCGCCGGAAACAGCCGACCGCCTCATCGAGATGGCCAAGCAGATAGACCAGCGCACCTGCGCGGAACCACGCCTCCGTAAGAGACGGGAGCAATTGAGTAGCTCGGTCGTACGCAACGATTGCTCCGCCCGAATTTCCTAGTTTCTCGAGTGCGATTCCGAGGCGAAAATGTGCATCCGCGTAGGTTGGTCTAATGGAAACAGCCCGCTGCAACGCCGCGATGGCATCCGGTACATAACCGCTCTCGAGATAGGCGAGGCCGAGATCGTGTTGGATGGTGGCGTTGAAGGGCTCCAGCAACGCTGCCTCGCGCAACGGCGCGATGGCATCGGCTGGCCGCCCCGCCCCGAGCGATTTCGTGGCCAATGCGAGCAAAGGCGCGACCTCTCGCGACGCGACCGAGCTAAGAAATTGGGACATGGCGTAGGACCTGCCATTAAACCTTCCCACAAGCTTCGTAACCGAATCAGACCTTATTGAACGTTACCAGCACAAGATAAATGGCTTGTAAAAAACATAGTCGGGTAGCCGATCCCCGCCGCAGCTCGAATGCGAAAAAAATGCCCTCTCCCCATCGGGGAGAGGGCATTTAGCAATTGAGCAATGCGGTTTAGTCGTCGTCGTCGGCTTTAGTCGGTGCCGCGCGATTGAAGTCGCTCGCAGGGCGAACCTTGCTCTCGCCGGGGTACGGGCGCATAAATCCGGTGGCTTCGTACCAGTCCAGGTGATTGACTGTGTCCGAGTCTTCGACGTCAGGCCGTTGATAGTTGCCGGCGAAGATCTCCGCCTTCTTCGCCATCCAGCCAGCCCTCAAGGCCTTGACCGCAGGGCTTTCGGCCTGGGTAGATCGAGGCCGGAGATTCGCTTGGCCCTTGACCTTGGTTCCCGCATAGCAGGCGGCAGGCAAAGTCTGAGTCGGGGTCTGGTTCACTTCATAGTTCAGCGGTACTCCTGCCGCCACACTCGTCCAAGGATTGAAATTGCTCGCCGGCGGGTTATTGATGAAGAGGGTCAGCATGGGCGAAGCCACAAGATCGGACTGGTTCATGGGCTTGATGCCGAGAATCTGTTCGATCGTGCGGGTCATGCTGACCTGCGTGTAGAAGGTGCTGTCAACGTAGGGTCCGTCTCCGGAACTCTGGATGACGTAGGGGCTGATGACATAGCCGGGGCTACGGTGACCGTCAACGTGGTCAACGCCATTCTGCGCGTCATCTTCCTCGACGAAAATCGCCGAAGTCGACCAGATCGAGCTGTTGCTGATGGCTTGCACGTAGCGGCCGACGGCCAAATCGTTATCGGCCTGCATGGCGATCGCGGCCGGCGGGCCACCGGTGTGGTCGGAACTGATCCACATGAACTGCAACTGGGGTACTGTACCGCCAGCAACTTGCGC
>JASICF010000067.1 GCA_030044775.1 Candidatus Sulfotelmatobacter sp.
CGGGCATCACTGCCCGCCAGCTCCAGTGGTGGGACGAGCGTGGTGTGGTCAAACCCGGACGCATCGGCCATCGCCGCCTCTATTCCCGGCAACAAGTTATGGAAATGGCTGTCATCTGCGAGCTGCGCGGCAAAGGCTTCTCACTCCAGGGAGTCCGTAGGGTTATGCGCTTCCTGCAGCGTGAATTCGGCAAAGGCCTGGCTGAGATTACCGCGCGCAACTCCGACGTTCACCTGCTTACCGACGGCAAGCGGCTTTACCTGGAAACCTCGCCGAGCCAGATCGTCGATATCCTGAAGAATTCGCGCCAGCCGATCCTGGGCATCTGTCTCAGCGACGCCGTGCGGCAGGTCCGCGCCGAGCTCGTGGCACGCAAAGCGAGTACCTCCGTAACATCGGCATCGGAACGAAGGCGTGCTAGAAAGGTTTCTTAGGCTGTCCCAAGATTTCGCAAAGAGAGGATTCGTTGTCGCGGGGTTCATCACAGGAGGAATGCATGGTCGGAGAACTGGACATCTTGAACGAGTGGATTCCCGAGCAGATGCAGCCTGGAACCGTCTTCGTTTTGGAGAATGCCGGTGAGGTTGGTGAAAAGGAGGATCCCTATTGGGCTGTGCTTTCCTGTCCATCCTGCGGCATGCTCGGTCTCATCACTCGCCGTCAGATCAACGGCCTCATTCCCGTCATCTGCGGCTCCGAAAAATGCTCCGCGCAGTTCTTCATTCAGGAGAGTGAAGTCGTCGTGCGCAAACCCTTTTGAGATTGCCCCCTGGCTTGACGCGCCTCCATGACTCTCTCTTCGCCCATTGCGTTTTTCCTTGGCTCTCGCTTCACCTATCCCCCTTGGTATATGCGCCATTGTGTGGCGATCTTCATGGGAACCGCGGCTCTCTGGATTGTTTTCAGCGGAGAGGAATTTCACCTGAAGTATTCGACCGAGCCTTTGCCCAACCAGCTTTTCTATCGTGTCTGCTTTGCGGTTTTAGGAGTTTCGATGATTGGGCTCTCGCTCTGGGGTTTGTGGCTTCACACGCCCTGAAGTTCGGCTACAAAAGCATTTTCGTTGCCTTCAACTCCACCGGCACCTGATCCACAATCTCGATTCCAAATCCTTCCAGCGCCGCCACGCGCTTCGGACGATTCGTCAGCAAGCGAATTTTCCGCAGATTCAGGTCCGACAGAATCTGCGCTCCAATGCCAATCTCCCGCTGCGTCTGCCGTTCATTCTCCAGTAATGACGGTAGCTTGCGGCCGCGATGAAACGTCAGTGCCGTCTTCTCGCCGACTCTGTCGACCGAGAATCCTTTCGAACTCTGGTGCAGATAAATCAGCGCGCCCCGCCCTTCCTGCGCAATCCGCCGCAGCGCGCCTTCCAGCGTCGCGTGGCACTCGCATCCCGTCGCGCCGAAGACATCTCCCATCAGGCAGTGCGCGTGCATGCGCACCAGCACCGGCGTATCGCTGTTTTCAATCTCGCCCCTGATCAGGGCTACGTGCGACTCGCCGCCGTCGATCTCGCTCTCGTACGCAATCAGGCGGAATTCGCCAAATCGCGTATCCACCATCGCTTCGCCGACGCGGTGTACATAGCGCTCGTGCGCCATTCGATACCGGATCAATTCCGCCACCGTCAGCATCTTCAGATTGTGTTCGCGGCAGAATTCAATCAGGTCCGGTACCCGCGCCATCGTCCCATCGTCTTTCATGATCTCGCAGATGATTCCCGCTGGAATCAGTCCCGCCAGCCGCGCTAAGTCAACCGAAGCTTCCGTCTGCCCAGCCCGCACCAGCACTCCGCCTTTGCGCGCCCGCAGAGGGAACACATGTCCCGGCCTCGCCAGGTCGCTCGCCTTGGTCGCCGGATCAATCGCTACTTGAATCGTTCGCGCCCGGTCGTAGGCGGAAATTCCCGTCGTGACTCCCACCCGCGCGTCGATCGCCTCGCAAAACGCGGTGCCATACTGCGAAGTGTTCTCCGCCGACATCGGCCCCAGCCGGAGATGCTCCAACCGCTCCTCGGTCATCGCCAGGCAGACCAATCCCCGCCCGTACTTGGCCATGAAATTGATGGCTTCCGGCGTGACTTTCTCCGCCGCCAGCGTCAGATCGCCCTCATTCTCCCGGTCTTCGTCATCGATCACAACAATCATCCGTCCGGCGCGAATCTCTTCAATCGCCGTCCGAACATCGACAAAAGCTTGCGTGTTCATAGTGGATTCATTGTAACAAGGCGGTTTACAAAATGATTAACCTTCCGTACACGTACTTTCCGTGGGGTGCCCCATTTCTCGCGTCTTTTGCAAGAAGTGGGGCTTTGACTTTGTCACTACGTTCCGCCGTCACCAAGTTACAATCCCTCCATGCGCCCCAAGCCCCACGGCCACGAAACCCAGTATCACAAAATGCAGAAGAACTACTGCTTCGTCTGCGGACAGAACAATCCTGACGGCATGCGCCTCAAATTCATCCTCGACGAAGAGCGCCAAACCTTCGTTTGCCGTTTCCGTCTCGGCAAACGATATACCGGGCCGCCCGGCCACTGCCACGGCGGCATCATCGCCAGCATCCTCGACGATGCCATGGGCAAAGTGAACAAGCTGC
>JASICF010000521.1 GCA_030044775.1 Candidatus Sulfotelmatobacter sp.
CGGTGAGGGCCGAGTCCCGAATGGATTCGCAGTCTCCAGGCGCAGAAGGTCGCGTCCGTCGCACATAGCAATCTTTGTGTCGAATGGCAGCTTGTCGAGCAATGCAGTTCGAAACTTTGCGCGCGAGCCAGGCTTGCGAACGACAAACGTGCCCGCAGCGCCCACGTTTACGACATCATAGTCGCTCAGTTCCCGAGCCAGAATGCTGGGGCGAAAGGTTCGGTGCCCGCCCACGTTCACGCCCCGAAGGAAAACCACCAAGGTCATGCCGGAATTATGCGGGAAAAAACCGCGCGGCGCTATGGCAAGCGAATCCTACCCACCGGCAATCGCACCCACGATTAGAAATGGCTCAGCTCCGGATGCCACGGCTTCCGGCAAAGGCGCGTCCGGCGCCTCATGAGACAGATCTTCTTCGCAGGCGAAGAATCGCAGAAATGGCCGCCTCTGCAGCGTGCTCTGGTCCCGAATCGTGCCGCGCAGCATTGGATAGGCTGACTCAAGCGCGTCCAGCACCGAGCGCTGCGTAATTGCGCCCGTGACTTCCAGAGTGATCTCAGCACTGGCCTGGGCAAGCGTTCGGAGATGGAAGGGAAGAACTACGCGAATCATTTGTCGATTTCGCTGACACCCGCCGCTAACAGCCACGAGCGATTCAGGGCGGCTACAGACTACATTCTACGCACTTGCTGTTGAAAGGGTGGTGCGGTTCGAAACTATCAAGTGGCGTCATCCTGAGCGAAGCCGTTTTTCCGGCGGAGCGAAGGATCTCGTGCGGGCGCGGCCGCACTCGGCTCCGCGCAGGATTCCTCGCCCGTTGGTGAAAGCGCGGGGCTTCGGAACGACGCCTTCGAACTCAAGTGAGCTGCTACGCGACTTTTCCCTCATGCGCCTTCTGCAGATCTGCGATGACAATCTTGTCCATCTTCATCATCGCCTGAAAAACCGCGTTCGACTTCTTGGGATCCGGATCGCCCATCAACTGCATCAGCGCCGTAGGAATAATCTGCCACGAGAGTCCGAACTTGTCTTTCAGCCAGCCGCACCGGCTCGGCGTCCCGCCTTCGAGAAGGCGATTCCAATAATTGTCCACTTCTTCCTGCGTCTCGCAGCTCACAAACATCGAGAACGCCTCGGTGAAGGGGAACAGCGGCCCTCCATTCAGCGCCATGAATCGCTGGCCTTCGATTTCAAAAGTGACGGTCAGCACCTTGCCCTGCATCCGGCTCACATTGAGCACCTTCGCGCTCTTGAAAATCGAAACGTAGAACTCGGCCGCCTCTTCAGCTTTGTTGTCGAACCATAAGAACGGCGTAATTTTTGGCATAAAGCTCCTCGAAATTCGATTTCTACCTCGTCACTCCCTGTCACTCCCTTATTTCAGCGTCTGCACTTCCACGCTTAGCACCGCCGGTAGATTGTGCACAATCGCGTTCCAACTGTCTCCGGCATCTGCCGACGCATAGACCTGCCCGCCGGTCGTGCCGAAATAAAGCCCGCATTTCTCGAGCGTGTCGACCGCCATGGCATCGCGCAGAACGTTTACATAGCAGTCTTTTTGCGGCAGGCCCTTGGTCAGCGGCTCCCATTCGTTGCCTCCGCTGCGGCTGCGAAATACCTGCAGCTTGCCGTCGATCGGGAAATGCTCGGAATCGCTCTTGATCGGCACAACGTAAACCGTCTCCGGCTCGTGGGCGTGAATATCGATCACGAATCCGAAGTCCGTCGGCAGATTGCCGCTGACTTCTGTCCAGTTGTCGCCGGCATCGTCGGAACGCATCACGTCCCAATGTTTTTGCATAAAGAGCAATCCTGGACGTTTCGGATTCATCGCCACGTGGTGAACGCAGTGGCCAATCTCCGCCTTCGGGTTCGGAAGATATTTCGAATAAAGTCCCTGGTTGATCGGTTTCCAGGAATTGCCGCCATCGTCCGTGCGGAAAGCGCCCGCGGCCGAAATCGCGATGAAAATTCGATCCGGATTGCTGGGATCGAGCACGATCGTGTGCAGGCACATGCCGCCCGCCCCGGGCTGCCACTTCGGTCCGGTGCCATGCCCGCGCAGGCCGGAAAGTTCGCGCCAGTTTTTTCCGCCGTCGGTCGAGCGAAACAGCGCAGCATCTTCCACGCCCGCGTAAACCGTCTCCGCATCGCTGAGCGAAGGCTCCAGATGCCAAACACGCTTGAACTCCCACGGGTGCTGGGTTCCGTCGTACCACTGGTGTGTGGTCAGCGGCCTACCGGCATCGCCCGAGGTCTCGTAGGCGAACTTGTTGCTCTCACTCTTCGGCGGACCGGGCGCGGCAGGCTCGCCCGCCGGCGTTCCCGGCTGATGCCAGGTTTTCCCGCCATCATCGGAGCGTTGAATGATCTGCCCGAACCACCCGCTCGTCTGCGACGCGTAGATGCGATTGGGGTCGACCGGCGAGCCTTTCAGGTGATAGATCTCCCACCCGGCAAAGTGCGGCCCGTTCACTTCCCATTTTTCTCGCTTGCCGTCCGAAGTCAGAATAAACGCGCCTTTGCGCGTGCCAACGAGAACGCGAACTGAGGACATGAATTTAGCTCCCTTGTTATTCTTGAACTCGGTTCAATCAAGACAATCAAGTTAAACGATGTCATTCCGAGTGCCCCGTCAGGGGCGCGAGGAACCCGCTTTTTCCCGCCAGGTTACTCTGCCGTATTGCGCCGAGGCGTGTCACTATTCCTTGCGGTAGATCACGACTACCGAGCGCAGCGGTTTTGTTTCTCTTAATTTAGTCTAATCCCGGCCTCGACCTCTTTGAAACAGCGGCGTCCCTCCAATAAAGACAAGATTGAGAACTCGATATTCGTCGATCAGGCATGCTGAAGAAGATCGGAAGCCAGCGTAGCCCTGCCCAGAATGATTCGATTAGTTCGCCGTTGCGGCCGTCCCGTCGGACCACTTATCTACAGAAATGACGAACGTG
>JASICF010000522.1 GCA_030044775.1 Candidatus Sulfotelmatobacter sp.
CGCATCTTGAGAGGCTTTTCCATTTCTCTTCACGCATGCGGTTCTTCGCGACTATCTCCTCGCCACGGTCCAGTGGCCGGCGCGGCAAAAATTGTCGCTGGCATTGATGCGTCCCTGTGTCACAATATTCACCTCGCTATGACTTCGCGGAAGAAAAGCGCACCCAAGCAGAAGGCCGACGAAATTCTGATCCCCGACAAACTTTACTTTCGCATCGGAGAGGTAGCCACATTATGCCGGCTGCCCGCCTATGTGCTGCGCTTCTGGGAGAGCGAATTTCCGCAGCTGAAGCCGGTAAAGAGCAGCACCGGACAGAGGATGTACCGGCGGCGCGACGTGGAAAACGTGCTGCGGATCAAGGACCTCCTCTACGGCCAGGGTTTCACTATCGCGGGCGCTCGCCAGCAATTGCGCTCCGAAGCCAAAAGCGATAAGGGACAGGTTGCGATTCCGTTTCCCGCGCAATCGCCCGCGGAACTTCAGCGCATCCGCCAGGGACTGCGTGAGATTTTGGACTTGCTTTCGACGAACCGCAAAACGGGGTGACGAGGGCGCCGGACGGCCGGCCGCTGCCTCCATTCCGCGGGGTTTATGACGCGATCCGCTCGGGAGCTTTGCGGATTTTCCCTGCGTTTGCCGCGTCGATGCGAATGCGGCTGGCGCGCGCAGTTTCCTCAATAAGGTCGCTGGTCACGCGATCTCCATCGCCAGCCATCACCGATCCCGCGGCCAAAGCAAACCGCAACGCATCAGCCTGATCGTCGAAGTATAAAATGACTTGCCCGGACATAGAATTCTCCCGAGTATGAGCTACGTGCAACGTGAAAAGAGCTTCCGCCGTGGCGCGCGACGAGCGACTGGATTCGAACTTCCCTCGATTGTGGAAGAGGGATGAATGCGGTCAAAGTGCTTTTCTTGGTTCTCTGCCCTTGTGAGTTGCCGCGGATGCGGTGGTTGCTCGCAGCTCATGAGCATATCTTCGCTATTCGCTCTTCGCTCTTGACCCTGAAAACTTTCAAAACCGCCTCACGACGATCATTGCGGTTTGCCCGCTCCTGAGTTCGGCAGAGCGACAAGCCCGGCGATGCTGCTATCGGCAAGGGATCGATTGAACGCGGGAATATCTTCCTTCATGGCCTTCTGAAAGTCCGCATCGATCGCGGTTATCTCTGTCTCAAACGACTGCAGCAAGTTCAGTTCTGTATCGGTGGGAGCGAAATCGGCGCCACCGGCCACGTCGCCGCCTCCGGTGCCGACCTGAGCGTTGAGCCAGATTAAATTGAGATAGACCTTATACGACTCGCTGAAGTATTTATCGTCGCTATTGAGCAGCGCCCGCGACACCAGCCGGTATTCGATCGCCGTGAGTTTTTTGTCCAGATCTTCTGTCGCTTTCAAGAGCTCGTCTTTTCGCTTCGCTTCTGCGGCGTCGAGCATCGGCGGGGGAGCGGGAGCGCCTGTCTCACCTTCGTAGTCATCATCCTCATCGCCCGCAGACTTCTCTTTTTCTTTCTTCTTCGGAGGCCGAAGCATGCTCTCGATGACGTCCATTTGCTTGCGCAACCACTCGATCTGGTTAACCGTGTCGGAAACTTTATCAATATCGGCGTTGATGCGAAGCAAGGTTTTTACCGAAAGCTCGATATCGGCATCCGACCCCGGAGCGCGAGGATCGCGAAGGATGGCCAGCGGTTGTGTATAGGATTGATCGCCAATCTTCATGCGGACGGTGTAGTTGCCCGGGGCCACAATCGGACCGACTTCAGCCGTCTCGGTTCCCCAGTGCGTAATCGGCCGTGAATCCTCATCTCGAAAACGTGGTTCGTCCCAGATGTGTGGATTATCCGGAGCCTTGGTGCGCAACGCAATCAATCGCGGAGAGTCATAGCGCAAATCCCATTGCGCACGATTCAGTCCTGCTACTCCTTTGGTTTCGAGAGTTCGGATGACCTTGCCTTGCGAATCGAGAATCTCAAGATGTATCGGGTCTTTGACTGCGGCTTTCAGCGAAAAGTTGAGCATCGCGTGGCCGCCGCGAGTAAAACGGTAGGTCTGGCGAGGCTCGAACAGAACGACAGAGGCCTCGGAGTGACTCTTCGCCATCTGCTCGAGCGGCGTAATGTCATCCAGAATATAAAGTCCCCGGCCATAAGTGGAAATTACGAGATCATGAAAGTCCTTTTGCACAACTGCCCAGCTTACGGTGGCGTGGGGCAATCCTGCATCCAATGCGGTCCAATGGGCGCCGTCGTCGAGTGAGTAGAAGAGGTCGTTCCCCGTGCCGGCAAACAGCAGGCCTTCGCAATTAGGATCTTCGGCGACGGTGCGCACATAAGATAAGGCGTTTTTCGGCAGATTGCCGCTGACCGGTTTCCAGGTTTTGCCGAAGTCGGTGGTCTTGTAAATGAATGGCTCGCGATTATCCATCAGGTGAAAATCCACGCTGATGTAAGCGGCCCCGGGGTTGAAATTTGAGGGCGCGATGCTCGTGATGGTTCCCCACGCGGGCAGCCCGGTGAT
>JASICF010000523.1 GCA_030044775.1 Candidatus Sulfotelmatobacter sp.
GAGGCCGCCACGGAATTCCGGAAAATACTCGATCACCGCGGAATTGTGGACAGCGATCCCATCGGCGCACTGGCACACCTGCAACTGGGTCGAGCTTATGCCATGCAGCGCAACGCCGCCACAGCGAAGGCTGCCTACCAGGACTTCCTCATTCTCTGGAAAGACGCCGACCGAGATATTCCGATCCTGAGACAAGCAAAAGCCGAGTACGCGAAGCTGCCATAACCGCGCCATAGTATGCAAGAATCTTTTGTGTCGGCCGCTGTTCACCGGTGGTGGCGCAAGACGGCAGTCCGATGAACGTTTCCTAACAATTCTGAGCGGATAACGGGCTACTCGGAAGTCAATTGCTGAAGTCGGCGCGATCTCACTCAAACCTCCAGCCAGTATCGACTCGCCAGCTCAGCTTCAGTTACTGATTCGTGGATCACGACGTTTGCCGTACAATGCTCGCAACAGGCTCCGCCAATTCACTTCGCCGACTCGCCCCGTTCGGTCCATTGGCTGTCGATACATGAAAATAGTGCTTGAAGAATGGTGAGCAAGTGTCAGCACAATCAATCCTGAGCCATGGTCGCAGAACGGTTTTCTTAGTTTTGGTTCTGTCACTTCAATTTGCGAGTACTTTGTCAGATGGACAGCGCTCGCGTTTTCAGGTGCTCGCGTTCTATTCAGAAAATACAGAACCGGACCACGTTGACTTCGCGAAAGATGCCTTGAAGTTTCTGAGTCAGCTGGCGGCAAGCGAACAATTCACGCTGGAGACAACGTCCAAATGGGATGATCTGAATAGTGAGCGCCTGAAGAACTGCCAGCTCGTGATCTGGCTTAATGAATCGCCGACTAACGCCGAGCAAAGACGTGCCTTTGAACGCTACATGGAGCATGGTGGTGCATGGCTCGGCTTCCATGCTGCTGCCTACAATGATAAGGACACGAAATGGCCATGGTTCGTCGACTTTCTTGGCGGCGCCGTATTTGAGACCAATAGTTGGCCTCCGCTGCCGGCACACCTGATCGTCGATGATCCGGTGCACCCTGTGACGGTGAAAGTTCCCCGCAGTTTCGAATCACCGGCGAACGAATGGTATGTCTGGAATCCAAGCCCCCGGCTAAACAAGGATGTGCGGGTGCTCGTCACTCTCGATCCGTCAAATTATCCGATCGGACTCAAAGACGTCCTGACAAGCGGGGATCTGCCCGTCGTCTGGACGAACACGAAATACAAAATGCTTTACATGAATATGGGACACGGCGACAAGATATTCACCAGTCCTGTACAAAACCAGCTTATCGACAGCGCGGTTAACTGGCTCGGTATCGGAGCCGCGCCGAGCGAAGGGACGGCAGCGAACGGAATCCGCGCCACTCCTAACGGAATTCGGATCAATCCAAATGGCATCGCACTGAATCCCGAGACGGGCAAGTTTTACGCTGTCAATACAACGAAAGAAATCGTGAACGTGCTCGACGGTGACGGGGGCCTTCTCAGGCGAGTCCGGGTTGGCAAAGAGCCCGAATCAATTGCGATTAATGGCGTCACAAATCGCATTTATGTCGCCAATGGCAACAGCGCCTCAGTAACTGTGATCGATGGCGAGACTGACAAAGTGATCGCGAACGTTCCAGTCGGTGATCTCCCGTATTCGATTGCCGTCAATCAGGCCATGAATAAAGTCTACGTGTCACGGACTTTCAGTGACGTTACAACGGTGATCGACGGACAAACAAACATCGCTACCCCTCTGAAGGTCGGTGCGGGTGACGCGGTGGCTGAGGCGTCTCTCGAGGGCGGGACCTATTTCATCAACTATGAGAGTCCGCAGATCACAGTTCTCGATGGTACCAGCGATCACGTGTCGAAGATAAAGGTTCCAACTCATCTCTGGGCAATAGCAGCCAACCCGGCTAACAAAAAAATCTACGCCGCCAGCGTGGGCAACGGCACCGTTACCGTGATCGACGGTAAATCCCTCACAAGTAAAGTAGCGAATGTCGGCAAACTTCCTTGCGCAATTGCGCTAGACTCGAGTTCAGCTGCAGTTTTCGTTGCGAACTATGGAAGCCACAATGTTTCGGTCATCGACGGCAACACCAACTTGGTAGTAACTACCGTGAACGCCGGCCCAAATCCGCAAGCAATTGCTGTCGATTCTGGCAACCACAGAGTCTTCGTCGCGAATACGCACGCAGGCACGGTGACTGTTCTAGATGGAACTAATAAAACAGTCGTCGGAAGCGTAAGAACAGGCGAGGGCCCCTTCGCAATCGCAGTCAATAGCAAAACTCACAAAGCGGTAACCTTGGGCCTTAAGGGCGATCTCAGCGTAATTGATGGGACGACTTTAGCGAAGTGGTCGGTTTTGGGCCCACAAAGCAAATAACGAAGCCAAAAGCCGACATTTGAATGACGCCGGTCGATTACTGGGTGTGGGACTTGAATGGCGGAACTCGCACCCAGCTATCCTCGTCCAACCAGTTTGCGGACACCCCCGTATGGTCTGCCGATGGGCGCACGACCTTCTTTGACATTTTTGGCGCTGAGGTTCGCGAGGAACTGCACGCAGTCACGGCTGACGGCTCGCAGCCGGAGCACACGCTGATTAAGTCCGACCGCGATCTCATGCCCGTCGACGTAACCAGCGATGGCAAGTGGCTTCTGTACGAGGAAGCCATCCAATCTCCCAAAGACAGTCAACAACCCATGGGCTCAAGTGCTTATGGCGACGCCGACCTCAAGGCATTTCCCCTCACGCCCGACGGAAGGATTGCCACCATACTGGAGCATGTCGGGAATGGCAGTAACGCGCGGTTGAGGCCCGGCGTCAACGACTGGATTGCATTTCAATCGAATCAATCCGGACACTCGCAGATCTACCTGACGCTTTCCGCATCCCGGCGCCACGTATCAGGTGTCGAAGGATGGTGGCGCACAGCCGGTCTGGAGTAAGGACGGCAAGACACTCTACTTTCTCGATGCCTTCCAGAAGTTGACTGCGGTGGATGTCGAAGTGGCGGGTGATTCATTGCGCATGGGTTCGCCGCGCTCTCTTTTCCAGATGGGTACTCGCCATTCCGTTTCTACCGACGGCTACGACGTGTCGCGCGACGGCCGGTTTCTCGTGTTGACGTCCATCACCAAAAGTACCGCTCCGGTCGTCTTGGTGACGAACTGGGACACGGAGCTGAAATAAGCTGGTGAAATCGGGATGTTACGCCAACTGACCGACAGCTTGCGGCCAACCGGAAGTGATCGCACCACGTCCGCGATTGACGTTCCCAAAACGAGTGTTCTGGTTTCGGGATTCCCATGCCCGAGCCGCGATTCGTTGACTGACGGATAGCGCGTTCGTAAGATGAGGCAAACCTGAGGGGCAACGTCTCGCGAATGCTTGGCCAAACCATCTCGCACTACCGAATCGTTGAGAAGCTCGGCGACGGTGGCATGGGTGT
>JASICF010000068.1 GCA_030044775.1 Candidatus Sulfotelmatobacter sp.
GAATGTTACCGGGACGCCTTACGGTATTCGGTCCGCCTTTACGAGCCCCACGACGGAGGGAAGCTACCCCCATTCCGGTTTGGTCTTCGGGGCCGACGGCAATCTCTACGGCACGACGACCGCAGGCGGGGGGCAGCTCTGCGATGATTGTGGATACGGGACAGTATTCGAGATCGCGCCTTAAGGTCCACCGCCATCGTCGCGTGTGCACCAACCGCCAGCAGCGAGGACTACGGAGCGCTTGATGGCGCTGCTCCAAAGATCATTCCGGGCGGGATAGGATGAAAGGCTCTGAGTTTGAGAGACGCGGGCGGATCACAGACTTGTGCAATAGTCAACTGTCGCTAACAGGCGATAGCACTCATTGATCTTCCCGAGTTCACATAAGTCCAGCAATGAAAACGCCCAGGCTCATCTTGCGAGTCTGGACGCGGATTATCTTCTCTCGTTTGACGGATCGCGCTGTTAGCGATGCCCGCTGCCATGTGTACCCCCCCGGTATCCGGGAAGCGCGTGTTCACCGCCCCCCTCGTGGGGAGCAGGGCCTACGTTACCCCGTCCGTCTCGCGCCTCGTTTGCCTGGAAGTGGTTAAAGCGCTCTGCCCCACGCGGCGGTAGTGGTCCATTGTAACCATGATCGGGATCAAAGCGGTTGTCGACGTGGCCGTAAAAGCCGTGAGGGCCATGGAACCAGGGACCGGCTCCAATAAACACGCCGCCAACAAACCAGTCAGGCCCGTAATAACCGTAAGGAGCACAGTCATACGGGGCATAGTCGAAGTATCCGTAAGGGCAGATGGGAGCCGGCCCGATGTTTACGCCGACCGAAACCTGGGCTTGCCCCAGAGGCGCACCGGACAATAAGCCAGCTACGAGAACTGCGAAAGCAAGCGCACTGACTTTGAACATGATTCCCCCTTTATTCGTGCAGAGTTTTAATCAGCACAACTTAGGGCCAGCATAATACCAAGAATCAGTGACAGGCAAAGCGGAAGGTGGCTGTCAATGGTTGTGAGTACCCGGTGTTTTATCCGTTCAGACGAGCTATGCTGGAATGCTGGCCGCTGAGATGTGCATTTTGTGATAGAAACGAGAAGATTTCCTGCACTTTAGCGAATTGGTGGAAATCTGGCCTGTCCTGATCTTCGGTTTTGTAGTCGAGTTCTACAAAACGATTTTCATGAACAAAGAAGGCGTATTGAATCGCACCCCCAGCTTCTTGCGGGGCGTCACGATTCTTGTCGATGTGCAAGACCATGATGTCGATTTTCGGGTATTTGCCACCGCTGTATTTGCTCTTAAGCAACTCCTCGAGTTCCTTGGTAGCATGCCAGTCTTTCGACAAAATTAGGGCCACATCCAGGTCATACTCGATATCGCCGCCTCCCGTGCAATTGTGCATAGTGGGTCGGGGCCGCACTTGCAACTCATCGTAACGACCCTCACCGGTCGGCTCGTCATCAAGTCGGCAGCCTTCCTTATCAATCGATGAGATTGCGAAAACCGGGCATGCCAGCTCGAGACTCAAATCTGCCAGGCCAGTCGATATCTCGTCAATGCGGGCTCGCGCCTCGTTCGGAGGATTGATGAGCGGAATCTTCTGGAGATAATCGAGAAATATCGCGGTGGAGTCGACCCGGAATTCGTGCATTAAGTTGTAAGCCGAGGCTCGAATTCGCTCGATCGTGTCGTGTCGATTCCCTTCCACGAGAAAAAGAAATCGGTCGTAATGATGCATCTCAGTTAGCCCTTTCGCCATACGCTCGGCACTGCCGGGCAATTTGCTGAGGTCGTCCGTGAGAAGAGAAGTCGGATTGAATCCCGACTCTTTGCCAATCAATCGCGCGCTAAGCACACGTTGCGTCTGTTCCCAGGAATAGAAAAGTACGGGAATCTGATGGTTGGTCGCGACCGCGCTGGCGAGCTGCAGAGCCAGATTCGTTTTGCCGCGCCGCGGGGCGCCGGCCAGGCCATAATAGAAGCCCGGCCGCAGACCCGATAATACTTCATTGAGGCGTCCAAAAGGCGCCACGGATCGGCCTAGTAGTATCTTGTTCTTGGGTCTTTCTTCGGCCTCACGCGCGATACGCTTCGCCAGTTCTCCGACCGGAGTCAACCTCTTGCGTACACGCTGTTTCTGGATTTCCAGCAATTCCTGCAGTGCCTCCGCTGTGAATTCCACGATAGGCTTGTCGCTGGTTTCTCGTTGCGAGGCGTACGCCTGTATTTTTGAACCTAACTCTGCCAGCCACTCCCGGCTCGAGCGGTCTTTTAGCAATTCCAAATAGGACATCATCTGGTCGAGCTGCGGGGGACGAAAGCGCGTGAGCTTCTCCAGGTATTCAGATACCTGAGGGGTGGCCATGCCGCGCTCCTCAATCTGCGCTTTCAGCAGCAAAGCATCGATCGTGGCTACGCCTTGGTCGCGCAATAACAGGAGAGTAGTGGCCACGATGCGCCCGGGAGATGATCGCAAGAGCTCAGGTCGGAACCCTTCATCTACCGCCTTGTTCAACAGATAGCGGTCGCTTGAAATCGCAATCAAAATGGCCAGCTCCAAGTCTATTTTCTCTGGGTTCATGAATTCTCCGCAGTCGCAAATCCAGAGCTGAGGCAATCGTCGGAACGTCGTTCGTCATGAGCGTTCGTGGATTCATCGACCCTGTTCTCTTGATATTGCGGATTGCTTGCTTGGGCGATGCACTCCCGAGACAAGAATCCTCTTGTCAGGAGTCATCAGCTGCCCCGACTGAGTTGGGGGGCGGCGGTTAACGGTGAACTCCCTCACCGATTTTCTAAAGGTGAGGCTAGTCTATCCCAGCATCGGGTTGTGTCAAGGAAACCGAAGTGTATCCCTTTGGTGCGATGCACACTGCGCTAAAGTCTATCTGTTCGCTTGATTCTTACCCGATGCTTCTCAAGATCGGCTTTGTGCTTTAGGTCTTAATCATGATGAACCCAGTGTCTCTCCTTAGGGCTCACTCTCCTAAGCGCACGTTTGACTCGTGCCTCCGCAGTCGTGAGCGTTGAATTCCGCTCTCAATCGCAAGATCACGTCATCACACCTTTCTCCTGGCGTCGGAACAGCAACGAACTCACGATCACAGACACTGCAACACGCAACTACAGATCTCCCGATGTCTAGGCTAGAGAAATGGAGGTCTCGCTCAGGGACGATCATATTCGGCCCCGTCGCACTTCTAGCAAAAGTTTCTGGGACTGAATTCGAAACAAAGGACAACTTGCTTCGCCGGGGAGAGCGCAATGTGTGACTCCGTCAAAGAGTTTTGAGGAGTCATCAGCCGACCACCCAACAAATCGCGCGAGTCAGCAGTTAGCGGTGAACCCCATCACCGATGATTCGAATCATATGATACTCCTATAAGAAAATCGTTCGTTGACTTGGCTTGTCGCAATTGTGATAATTAACGACGGTGTTGGAGTTCGCCTTTAACCGCCCTCTGGGCAGATAACTCCTACGAAGAAGGGATTTCTTGGTAGGAGTAGGTGCGTCTGCCGCTTCGTTTCGCTTCTCGCTAAGAAAACCCCGAAATCGGTCAGAGAGGTCGGCGTGTGCCACCCTGCGGCGCGCGCGGATGAACGGGGAATGCCCGAGGACTCGGCCAATTCGCTCAATTCCAACCACGCGCGGCGCCTCGGCGTTACCTGCCGTCACATCGACAAAATGCTCGCCGAGATGGAAAGTGCCCTCAACATCTCAACTTCGAAGCTCGCCTTTCCGCAATATGCGCCGGACCTGAGCCCCGCCCAGAAACGTGTCATTGAAGATTACATCAGTCGCATTCGCGCTCAGTTGATCCGAGTGCTCGATGGGCAGGAAATCGAGCGGCCTTCCTCCGACATCCCCGTTTCTCGCGCGTTGCACGTCAACCTCACGTTTGTCGACATCGCGGCTGAGGAATTGAAACCGGACTATATGCGGGGATACGGTGAGATTCCACCAGCCGCCGCGGTGGAACTGAATGGCATTGCCGGAGAACTTCAAAGTCTGGTAAAGCAGCTTGACCATTACTTAACACAAGGCGCGCGAGAGAATTTGCAGGAGCGGCTCGACCGGCTGGAACAAACCGGAGACGAAGTCGCGCTGCTGAAGAAACTGGAATCGATCATTTCTGGCCAAGGCCTGGTCGAGTTTCGCTCCACCTTGTCGATGATCATCGACCGCCTTGAGGACAACAGCTTCGAGATCGCGGTTTTCGGCCGGGTAAGCTCGGGCAAGTCGTCCTTGCTGAACGCAATCCTTGAGGCGAACGTCCTGCCCGTGGGCGTAACCCCCATCACGGCCGTTCCAACCCGTCTGCTCTACGGCGAGACGCCAACGGTTCACGTCTGGCGGGCCAACCGGGAACGCGAGGAGTTCGATATCGCGCAATTGCAGGAATTCGTCTCCGAACGACTCAACCCCGGGAACGAAAAGCACGTCACTCGCATCGCGGTTCAGCTTCCGTCTTCTCGTCTACGCGAAGGCATCGCATTTGTGGACACCCCCGGGTTGGGCTCGCTTGCTACGCGCGGAGCAGCGGAGACGCTTGCTTACCTTCCCCGTTGTGATCTTGGCGTGGTTCTGATTGACGCCGGATCGACCCTGACCGCGGACGACCTCCAAACCATCCAGATCCTCTATGACGCTGCGATTCCAGCGACTGTGTTATTGAGCAAGTCCGACCTGATCAGCCCAGAGGATCGGTTACGAGTGATTGGCTATGCGAAACAGCACATTCGAGGACAGTTGGGCCTGGACCTTTCTGTTCAGGCTGTGAGCGTTATGCCGGGGAGCAAAGAACTGATGACGCACTGGTTCGAGGAAGACATCACTCCGTTGTACAGCCAGCGACAGCAGCTTAAGATCCGCTCAATCCGGCGAAAATTGGGGGCGTTGCAGCAATCGGTAGAGACAGCCCTGCGGACGCGACTCCGCCCCAAAGGTCAACTTGCTCCAATCAAGGTAGAACAGATGCGTGTGCTTGAAGCCGAGTTGCGCCAGGCGAACGGGCGACTAGAAGAAATGAAAAAGATTGCACGGGGTGTCGCTAATGAGTTGGAATTCGCAAGCACGCGAATCCTCGGTACGGTGGCGGCGACCTTGGTCGAGTCGTGGTCAAAGCAGGGCGTCGCCGATGAGGATGTACCCACCCTTGTGGATAAGGCAGTGATCGGCACGGTTCAGGAGCAGACCGAGTCCCTTCGACGAAGGATGGAAGCATTGACGCACAAGCTGTATGAAACGCTCCGTGCCACTGCCAACGTATTGGGGGTCGACGACGTTCCTGTTGAGCAGGAGTTCTCCGCACTGGTGCGAGAGATGCCGGCTTTTGACTTAGGCCCACGTAACGTTCACATGAGGCGCCCGGTTTTCCTTTTCTTGCTTGGTGGCCATATGTCGAGATCGCTGGTTAAAAACCGCCTCGCGCGTGCGATCGGGAAACAGGTTTCAAGGTCTCTGTCCGGCTACCATGCACAGCTCTACGACTGGTCGGACAGGACTCTGGGTCAGATTCAACGCAGGTTTGACGCTTATGCCAACACCTACCGTGCTCAAGTGGAGAGACTGGTGGGAGGCTATGCGTCACAGGTCGGAGAAAAAGCGACGATCATCCGCGATCTCGAGGGTCTGGAAAGCCTCCGTGATCGAACGACAGCGGCTTCTTAACCCCGGGAAGTCTTTATTGAGCCATGAAAACGAAAGGAACAAGGCGACTTGCTGAAATACGTAATGGTTGGTATCGGAGGTTGTCTCGGTTCAGTCTTGCGCTTCTGGTTGGGAAGTTATATCGGGAGCAGGATGGGCACACGCTTTCCTTACGGGACAATGGTCATCAACATCACCGGCTCGTTTTTAATCGGTTTCGTGTACGCGCTGCTGACGGCGAAAACACATTGGAGCCCGAACTGGCGCTATCTCATTCCGATTGGATTTATTGGGGGGTATACCACGTTCTCTAGTTTCGAATACGAGACGCTGCGCACTATCCAGGACGGCCAGCTGGGACTCGCCCTGCTCTATGTAGCCGTGAGTGTCTTGGTCGGATTCATCGGCGTGTGGGGAGGAGTAGTAAGCGGAAGGGCGATTCCATGAAGACCGCGGCATCTGTATCAGCGACTACAGTGAGTCAGGCGCTGACGAAAGGCACCTGCCCCATTTGTGAGATTTTGAAAGACTTCCAGTGGACACTATCGGAGAGCACGCGCCCCCAAGCGGACCTTCTTCTATGCAACTTTCATGTCTGGGCGCTTGCGCGCTCCAGAGGAAAGCTTTCTCGCTCGACTCCAGGTGAAACTGTTACAGGAGTATTCCTGGAACTGCTGAAAGGTCCCCTTATCGGAAAAGCGAACAGTGCGGAGTGCGCGCTTTGCCATAAAGTGCTGGCTGAAGAAGTCGCTCGCCTGAGGGAACTGGCGCAACGATTCCAAAGCCCGATCTTCGCGCAATGGATGACCACTCAGGGAAGTCTGTGCTTGGATCACGCACCGAAGCTCAAGGAGTTTGTGCCTTTGCGCCTGAGGCCGTGCATCGACAAGATTGTAGAACGCAATCGGACAGAACTGGAGTCGGAACTCCAGGTTTTTCGCGAGCAACTCAAGCATGGAGTTCACCAGGGAGGCGGAATTCTTGGCCGCGTTGCTGAATTTTTGGTTGGGCAAAGAGGACTTTAAGCAGGGAGGAGAATGTGCTCACACAAGGACCAGGAAAGAAAGTTGCCGTCTATGTAACGGAGGACCAGCAGTACCACGGAAGCGCAGCATATGCGGCCATTCTCGACTTTCTGTTTTTTCATAACGTGTCAGGCGCTACGGTAACACGTGGCATCGCAGGATTCGGAGCTGACCATCATCTTCACACTACGCGCTTAGTCGACTTGGCGGTTCGTCTTCCTGTCAAGGTTGAATTCATCGAAAGCGCCGAGAAAGTGGAGGAGTTGTTGCCGAAGCTCCATGAGATGGTCGGTTCGGGGCTGATCGAAATGCACGACACGACCATCGTCAAGCCAGCCGAGAAAAAGATGAAAAGAAAATCCTCAGAAGGGCCGCCCTTGAAGCGTGAGGGAAAGGCAAAGATGATGCGGATCTACATTGGCGAGAACGACAAGTGGAACGGAAAACCCCTCTACGAAGCGATCGTCAACGGGTTACGGGCGCATGATATCGCTGGGGTCACGGTTTACCGCGGGATTCTGGGATACGGAGCGAACCGAAGAATTCATAAAGATGCCAGACTCAGCTTGTCGCATGATCGACCCATTCTCTTGTCCGTAGTGGATACAGAAGAGAAGCTGCAAACGTTTATGCCCGTGCTAGATCAAATGGTTCAGCAAGGTCTGGTGGTGCTCTCCAACGTCGACATCATCAAGTACACACACAACTATCAAAAAGCCGAGCGCAGGCAGGAGGCGCAGATATGAAGCTCGAAGGCAAAGCCAAAATGTTGCGGATTCATTTCGGACAAGACGACAAGTGGCGTGACAAACCGTTGTATGAAGCCATCGTGCTGAAATGTCGGGAACTCGATATCGCTGGGGCCACTGTCTTTCGGGGTATCGAAGGGTACGGTGCCAGTTCGCTGATTCACAAGCGACACCTTTTGCGTTCCTCCGACTATCCCATCATGGTTTCGGTCATCGACACGGAGGAAAAGATTCGGGCATTGATTCCCGCGCTCGACGAGATGGTCGATGAAGGATTGATCGCAATGTCCAATGTGGAAGTGATTCGGTACGCACACCAAGAAGGTACGCGGTCCCAGGGTTAGGCACGACATGGCTCGAAGCAGAGATCAACTCACGATTGCGCCAATCCAGCAGTCGGTGGTCGGGCAGAGTCTGCCTTCTTTGGGTAGTGGCATCGTGGACGGGTCGACCCGTCTCGCGCACTTGGCCAGGCTGGCGGAAGAACTCGGCACGGATCCTGTGGCAATTGAAGCTCGCGAACTGTCGGTCCGGGTTGCCGAGGGCCGCTTTTACGTCGCCTGTGTCGGACAGTTTAAGCGGGGGAAATCTACACTCATCAACGCACTGATTAGCGAGCCAGTCCTCCCTACCGGTTTCATTCCTGTAACCGCAGTACCGACGGTAATTCGTTTTGGCGAACGGCTGCACGCGTGCATTCGGCTGAACGACGGTTCGTGGACAGAGGTTCCGATTCCGGAATTGAAACAGTACGTCACAGAAGAACTCAACCCCGAAAACAAGAAAGGCGTTAAGGGCGCGGAAGCCTTCATTCCGAGCCCACTCCTTTCCTCGGGGATGTGCATTGTGGACACGCCTGGACTCGGCTCGGTATTTAGCGGGAATAGTGCAGCGACGCAAGCCTTCATTCCTCACATCGATGCCGCGTTGGTTGTCGTTGGCGCCGATCCTCCGCTTGCCGGAGAGGAGCTTGCGCTCGTGGAAGCAGTAAGCAAACAAGTGCACCATCTGATTCTGGTTCTAAACAAGGCGGATCGCACGACGGATGCGGAGCGAACGGCGGCGGCCGCCTTCACACGCCAGTTGCTCGGGAAGCGACTTCAGCGCGAAATCGGCCCGATTTTCGAGGTCAGTGCGCAAGAACGCGCAGAGAATCGGGGGCCACTACGGGATTGGGAAAAGCTGAAGAGGTCCTTGCAGCAACTTGTAGATAGCTCAGGACGTCAACTTGTTCGGGCGGCCTGCGATCGAGGTATTCAACGCATCGGTGAACAATTGCTGGCCATCATCCACGAAGGTCAGGAAGCCCTGCGGAGGCCGGTCGAGGAATCGGAAGGCCGAATTGCCCTGATGAAACAGACTATTTCCGAAGCGGAGCGGTCGATGCGGGAACTTAGCTTCCTGTTCATGGCCGAGCAGCAGCGCCTATCTGATCTGTTCGTTGATCGGCATAAGGCGTTCTCCTCCTCGGCTCTGCCCCAAGGCAGGCAAGAATTTCAAGAGGCCTGCCGGTTTATTCCGGGTGGCTTCGGCCCGTCTTACCGCCGGCGGGTCATGAAAGTGGCGCAGGACATTGCCCATCATCACGTTGTACCCTGGCTCCGCCCCGAGCAGGAGGAAGCGGAAAGAGAATACCGTCTGGTCGCCCTCCGTTTTGTGGAAATGGGAAACGATTTTCTGCAAAGGCTTGCAACTGCCGGTATCCCGGAACTGGCTCGGATGCCACACGCCCTTGATCCTGAAACTGGCTTCCGTGTGCGCTCGACGTTCACGTTTCTCGATTTTATCGAGGTGGCGCAGCCGGCTTCTCCTTTGCGCTGGCTCGCAGATGTGATCCTTCCTCTGGTGGGAGCCCGAAAAGTGATTCAGCACGACGGCCAAGAATTCCTCGTCAGGTTACTCGAAACCAATAGCACTCGTGTACAGAGCGACATCCTGAATCGTGTCCAAGAGAGCCGCGCCCGACTGGAAGTCGAGATCCGCAAATTGTTGCATGAGGTGAGCCGGATTGCAGAACAAGCCTTGGTGCGCGCCAGGAAGTTAAAAGATGAGGGCGAACCGGCAGTCGACACGGAACTGGCTCGCCTCGACCACTTGCAACACGAAGTAGATGTTCTGCGGGGAGCAGCGCAGCCTTAGGCTCGCTCCTCACTATTCAATTTCCGGTGGCCGCTCAAGGTCTGTGGCACTCCTTATGGTTTGATTGCTTCGGAATGACAGAAAACCTCACGATACAGATCTACCCCATAACTGGTCTCGAGAGGTCCCGCTTCCATAAGCCTGAAGGTTCGGGTTCCATCCGGTTTTCGCTCGGCGCGTAGAAATAGGGCGTCTTTGTCGCCTCCCTCGAAAAAGCCACGGGCAAATTCATACAAGTGTGTCACGTAGAGAACCTTCATGCGTTTCTCAAGCAGCGCACGCACAATTTGCGTCGCGATCTCCGATCCCTCGCGGTCATTGGTCGCAGCGAAGGATTCGTTAAAAAGCAGGAGAGAGTCAGGAACAAGATGCTCGACGATGTCGCTCATTCTGGCCAGTTCCTCGTCGAACTTTCCGCTCTTCATAGTGGCGTCTTCTTCCCGCTTGTAATGGGTGAACAATGCAGGAGTGAGTCCTGCTGAAAACGACTCGGCACTCACGAACATGCCGCATTGCATCATCAATTGCGCCAGCCCCACGCTTCGGAGAAAAGTGGACTTGCCTCCCTGATTGGCTCCGGTGATGATCACCAGATGCTTACCCTCCGCATTTGCCGAGTTGGCGACGACACGCTGCTTCATAGTGAGCGCAAGACAAACATCGTAGAGGCCCTGGAGTTGGTATCCACGCTCTCGGGTCTCTTTTGGGGTTGGCAAACAGGTTGGCATCCCTATCGACGAGAGTTGCTGGGCAAGGTTAAGGCAACCGACATAAAACGCTAATTCGGTACGCAAAGCTTTAAAAAAACCCAGCACGTGATCGGCGGATTGCGCAAGCGCCCTTGCGGAGCGGGCAATCCCCCGGCCGCGTATATCCGAGAGAATCCGACCGCCCGCCTCGTCGCGCGGATCGAGTCGGAAAGTGTAAGACACGGGACCTTTGCCCAGCAGTCGCTCAAGCCAATTGGGCTCTTTGCTGCGCGCCTTGCGCAGCCTATAGTGCCTACCCTCGTTGTTTTCTCCGAGTTCTGCACTCAGCAAGGCGCCTCTCCGGAATCTTAACTCCTGTAGACAGTTCTTGATTTCGTCGAGATATCCTTCATTTAATTCGGCCTTCGCCAGAGCAAACAGTGACTTGAACCCTTCCGACTGAAATTCGCCGGTACTTTCCTCAGCGACAGTCCGGAGTTTTCTCAGCACCTCGAGAGATGCTTCCATCAGTTCGACCGAACTGTAAAGCACCGAACTAGGATATGCGCTCGACGTATTCCACCAGTGTCTTCTGACCTCTTCGCCGATCGCGGTCATAAGCTCGTAGAGGTCTCTCACGATAGCTGGGTTTTTCAGACAATCACTCAAAACTGCCTGCCGATAAAGAATCGTGTCCTGGTCGTTATGTAAGCCATTCAGAATCGCTTGCTGTGCCACCGCCCACACAAATTCATCGCCGATGGCCATTGCGCGAAGCAGAGTGTCCAGTTCGCGGTCTTGTACCAAAGATGGGCCGTTCCAAAGTAAGGCGAGTAGCACCGCGTTGCGATCCGTCTGTTGGCGACGATACCTGTGATCCGGGAGTTGGTACAGGTCGAAGTCGCGCTTACGGTGGAGGAGGAGAACTTTCATGAGACGATCCTCTCCTTTAGGCAGGCATACGTGACTCGATGCTTTTCCGCGATTGCGTGCGCATATGCGAGGCCGTCCGCCAACCGACGTTCTACCTTGTAGGTGCGGACCGCGGGATTGCGCGTATCCACACAGCTCGTTGCGCTGACCGTCTTGTGATTGAACGATGCCAGTTCATCAAGAAAAGAAACCCAAACTCCAAGCAGATCCAAATCGCAAATCCTCTCCATGACTTTCTTGCTCAAGAAGAGTGCGTCCTCGAGTGTAGTTGAAGAAAAGACTTCGTTCATTACCACTATGCTGTTCGGGGTTGCTTCCTCAAGGATTTGGCGAATCCGGATTAAATCGTTGTGCAGCTTACCGCGCAGATTGGTAATGGTCTCCTCGCGCTCGAAGTGGGCGAACAATCGATCGCACAGGAAGAGCCTCGCCGACTTGCCGGGGACGGGACAGCCCAGACTGGCAAGGTAATGAAGTTGGCCAAACATGCGCGCGAATGTCGTTTTTCCACCTTGATTCGGGCCAGAGACGACAAAAAGTCGCTCCGGACCGGAGAGGAAGAATTCGTTACGGACGACCGGAGCATTCTCGCGGACCAGTTTGCCAGCGAGGGCGATGTCGAACGCGTCGTGACTTTCTATCTCTTTCGAAGTTCGAGAGATTTCTGGTAAGCAAAACATCAAGTCGGCCCGGCGTAAGACTTCAACATAATCGAGATAGGCGACATAAAATTGAATTTCGCGATCGAACCGCATAATCGTATCGTCGAAATAAACTGCGTGGACCATGCTGAACTCATTCAAAGCTCGGAATGTGTTTGGATAGAGCAGGGCAACCCCATCGAGAACCTCGGCCTGTATGTGGTTCATGCCCTCGCGGACCGGCACTTTGATTTCATGCTCTCTCGTGGCCTCGCGGTAAAACTTACTAAAGGTGTCTTCCACCGCAGCGCTGTAATCTTCCTCCTCGTCATAGTGGCGAACGGTAACTGAGTCGTCCTTCAGGACCAGACAATAACGAATTTGAGAGAGCTCCGATATTAGTGTTTTTCCATCCGCGGTCAGCTTTCGAAACAACTCTGACTGCACGTATTGTGTCAGGAAGTGCAGGAATTTTCGGAGCCCACGCGACTGGATGGGGGTCTTACTTAATTGTAGGTATAGTGACTCCACTGCCTGGTAGTAGATTTCTGCCGCTCCGAGGAATGCTCTTTCGATGGCATATTTGAAATAGAGCTCTTTCGCTTGCTTGAGACGCTCACGCATTGCCCTCATCTTGGCAGAGAACGATTGAATGGCATTCAGTGTTTGTGGGTCTCCGAGGTCCCGGTAAACTTCCTGGCGATAGGACAACTCCGATAGATCGTGAAGCGGGAGGTAAAAAAAGGTTGCGAGATTGTAGTCTTTCCACTTTTCGGTGATTGCTTGAACGACCTGGTCCAAAAAGAGGTCTCTGAAAAACTCGGGAACCGGCTGTTGATCTACGTTTTTGCCACTTTCGGCATCGTCAAATAGAATGCTGTGGAACTGCTTGTGGTCAGTTGTGACTGGTAGACGCTTCTCTTCTGCCATCTTAGGAATAGCTTCGGCGGTGGAACTTTTCGTATCCCTGCTCATGCACGTCTGGATAGGCCTCGCTTCACTCACAGCAACCTCGAGTCATGGGGTAGTTCGGGAATCACTTTTGTTCGTGTCTCTACCATGCGTTCTCCGAGTGCCAAGCCAGCCGAAAATCGATATAGAGTGGCGAAGTCTTGACGTACCCATTTAGCCGATATCTAGGAGTCTTTGCCATTTGAAGCATTTTCAGAATCGCTCCCGGGGAACCTTGGCTGAGACTGGCAACGCGCTCGATAAGCTCTGGGAGGTTGTTCGCCCAAAGACCGCTTCTACGCGCGATTTCTCCCGCAAACCGAGCAGCCTCAGGGTGCGCAAAGTTCGAGAGCCGCATGCGCTCGCCACGCAATGAGAACATCGGCATCAGAAATCCCAGGTCCTCCATGTGAGCTGAGCGGGCGACTGCAAGCACCGGCGTTTCTCCATAAAACATAAGGTCACGGGTATCTGACGAAAGGGCCGCGGCCGGGCCCTGCAAATGATCGAGCACCACAAAGTACCTGCCCCGTCGCACCGCTTCCAGTACAATTCCTCGCAGCGAAATTGTCGATTTCGTTTTCACTGCCTGCGCGTTTCGCAAGAAACTCTTGGTGTAATGATCTCGCAACTCCACCAGCCTGAAGGCAAGACTTTGCACCACGGGTTGTGGGGAATCTGCTCGGGGACAGTACAAAACTTCGGGCAGATTTCGAATCACACGGTGCAGCAAAAATGTCTTTCCGCTGCCGCTAGGGCCATGCAACACAAAGGACTCCCGGGCGGATATCCGTTGCACCAACTCCGCCAATTCCTTGGTGCGACCAAATATAAAATCGTCGCCGACTAAGGTTGCCGGCCCGATTGGCAGACATAGCTCTCTTCTGCTCATGGCCTTGTGTCCTGTCGAATGGGGAGAAGAAGGCCATAACGCGAAGCTTCGCATGTGACCGCAACCGCAACGTTATGCGTCGGACGGCGAAATACACACGCATTTTGGGTGAAAAACCAGAAGTGACGCCGAGTGGGGAACCAGTGCGAACGGCGAATCGCGCTATTACGAAAAAGATCGGCGTGATTTGGAAAGCAGCGCGCTGGACTCCCGATTCCGGCTATTTTGCGAACTCCTGACATAGAATCCCTCGTCAGGAGTCATCAGCTATCCAAGGCGAGAACTAAGGACAGCGGTTGGCGGTGGAACTCCTTCACCGATAACGGCTCGATTTAGTGTTCAGCAGATAGGGTTGCTTGTCAAGCCAGGAAGCGTTGCAGGAACGCACTATCTGCGTCCAATCCGGCCTATGTATCATTTCCTCCCTGCCTAAAACGGAGCATCTTGTTCGAGCAGGTCATCGTTTTGGACATTGATATTCTTCGGGGACGCCCCCTGTTCGATGAGGCGGCCAGCTAAAACCAAGCCTTCTAACTGTCCCAATTCTCTTAGTTCGCTCCCTTGTACTGTGTTCAGGCATACCCAATCCAGGGCCCGCGTACATGCGACGAATAGCATTTGTGCTGCAGTCGTTGGGGCGTGGGCGTAATGCTGGCGCGTGATTCTCGGAATCAGAACCGTATCGAAACTTAGTCCCTTCGCGCTGAAGACAGTAAGAATCTTCGGCGTGAGACCATTGAAGTCGGCTTCAGAAGGCGCTCGTGCGGTCACTCGTTCGACGGGAACACCTCCACTGGCTAATGCGGTGTAGGCTTGGTTCACCGCCCGGTTATCGGGCAACAGAATTCCCACTCGATAGTTGGCACTGATTTCCTGTTTCACAATCTCACCGACTCGTTCCCACTCTTCGTCCTCAGAACTGGCGCGTACTAAAAGTGGTATTCGAGTTCTTGTCGGGACAGAAGTCCACTCTTGGAGATGAAAATAGTCATCTCGTTCTGCGGGCGGCAAAAACTCCACCGCCAACCGGGCAACTGCGATACTGCTTCTCAGGTTGCCAATAAGCCGAACTGCCCGATCCCCGATGTCGAGAGTGCGACCAGCTTCAATCATCATGCTTCCCTCCACATAAAGCTTCTGGATAGAGTCAGCAAAAACCGTGACATGGCGGGAAGCTTTTCGGAGAAGCCGATACGCGGCGAGCGGAAGATCCTGCCCCTCGTCGACCAGTACAGCCTCAAGCACCGGTGGCATATATTCCTCCTCGAAATACCGTGTGACACTTTCCAAAGTCTCTCGACACTTGTCTTCGAGTCGATCAGCTTGCGATTTGGGAAGTCCCTCACGATCGGCGAGTTGAAACACCCATGAGTAAAAGGATTGGATGGTTTCAAAGGGGAGGTTCAGAGCGTCAGCACCGGCCTGAATGTAGGTACGCAAGACATTGGTAAAGACCAAAACTCGCAGTTGACGAGGCGACACCTTGAAGTTGCGAAGAAGATGGTTTGCTCGATGCAGCAGAACTACTGTCTTGCCGCTCCCCGAAGGCCCGCTGATGAACTGGTTTTGGTCGATCGGTAGTGCGACGACGCGCTCTTGTTGTTCGGTCAAGAGTTCACGGGCAATCATCCAGGCACGCTGCGATCGAATGGTTTCCTGCATTGGCTTAATCACCTCAGGGCAATTGCGGACTCCGTAGCCGGCAGCGCGCGCGGGTCATAGGGCAGCCCCACCCTTTCGTTTTGCTTAGTGCGCATGCTTTCAAGCTCAAGAGCCGTCTTGACATCATTCAGGCTTCGGGCAACCGTAATGCGCCAATGGAGATGGAATTCATTGAGAGGGCGAGAAAGATCAAGCAGCCGTGCGGCTTCCCGAAAGGCAATTGTCGCATCCTCAGCTCTTCCTGAGGTCTTGATCAGGCGTGCCTGGAGAGCTAAGTAGGCTCCTTCCTGCACCGCAAGCCGGGTCGCTTCAGACACAGCCTCCAGAGCTTCGCCAGTCCGGCCTTGGCTCTCCAGACTCAGAGCCAAATTGAAGTGGCCACCTCCCCAACCAGCGTCGATGGCAGTCAATTCGCGGAAGAGTTTTTCTGCGCGGTCGTACGCCCCTAATTCGTAGTAGGCATTTCCGATCAGGTTGACAGCGTAGGGATCAGGATCACGGCGAAGCTGCAGCGCCTTGCGAGCCCAATCAATTGCTCGTTCGTATTTCTTTTCATCAAACAGCAGCTCCGAAAGGCGTTGGATCTGTCGGACTTTCTGAGAAAGGGACTCGCGGCGCGTAATTGTATCAGCCAATTCTTGTTCCAAGCTCAGGATTTCGCGTTCACGCTCGCTGTCGTGCCCCGTGGCACTGAGAGGATTTTCCAAAGACACCGCACATTCTCCATTCGCCTCCGATCGGAGCGAAGCTTGAAGGTCTAGAACCTTGTTGGCATCCAAGCGAAAGCGTATTTCAATTTCGGCCCCCGCTCGAGCTAGGTTTTCAGGTTTCAGATGCGCGACAGCCAGAACCTTCGTCCCGCGGCTAGGGGTCTCAGCGGCAATAACGATGTCCAGTTCAGTCATCAAGTCACGCGGAACAGACAAGCCATGGTGAGTTTCAAATTGACCGCTCGGAGGAAACGGTAATTCCGTTCCCGCACGAATGAGCGCTCGGAATACGTTGTCTTGCGCGAGCAGGCCAATCGTTTCCTGCGCGATCGGCTTCAGGAGCGGAACGCCGAGACCATGCAAAAAGAAGGAGTGCAGCGCGGCGCCGCGAGCAATCGCAGAAAATGACCGGTCGCGATCATCAAACGACAGACGATGAGCCTCAGGAAATTGGGTTTGTACTGCTTTCTGAATCTGAGGGATTAGGCTGCTTCCGCCCACGAGAAGAATACCGTCGATGTCAGTCGGAGAAGGGCCGGCGCGATCCAAGGCATCTCGAATCGGAGCAAAAACCGATGTTATCGAATTGAATTCAGTGCCATGCGCGTAGAGCAAATCTCCATCCAGGAAAGGTGACATAACGTGTTGAAATTGCTCCAGAGTCAGGCTGGGATTACGCAAGGAGAGCGTTCGGACGTGGTCTCGCGCCGCAGGAACCCTGATAGATTCAGAAAGCTGTGTTGCGCAAATATTCGGTTCAGCCTGTTGGCCCGGATGAAACGCTAACCATGACGAATACTCGGAGCAGATCGCGAGCTTGAGAGCTTCCGCAACGGGAAGCAACTGCGGGAAGACGTAGTTCTTCTTGTCCGCCCAGGAGAGATCGAGAGCTGCAACCCCGTTCTGCCGAAGCAATTCGGGAAGAAGAATCTGCTCTGCGATAGCGATGTCAATGTTGTCACCCCCTAGTCGTTCATAACGAGAAATCGCTAGATTAGCCAGGCGCAACCGGCCGGTTTGAGCTTCCATCTGCACGCGCAGGACTGAGACATCACAGGTCCCACCGCCAAAATCCACCACAAGGACCACCGTAGGTGCCGTGAGATCAAGCGGGAACGACTCGCCTTGGGCGGTGGAGAGAATGTAATCCAAGAACGCGGCGTTTGGTTCGTCGAGAAGAGATTGGTCGCCCAGCGGAGTGCCCGCCAAAACGGCAGCTCGGAGAGTGTCTTTTCGTGCTGCTACCTGAAATGACGCGGGAACTGTCACGACAACATTGCGAAGCGCATCTTCCCCAAATTTTTCTCGTACTGCACCGAAAAGGGATTCTAGGATCTTTGCTGCGATCTTGTAGGGCGAGTCGAACTTGTTGGAAGCGGCGAATGGATAATAGGGTTCTCGGCCAAGACCCATCTCGGACTTCGTGGAGTAGAAGATTCGCCGATCTTTTCTCGACCCTAGTCCCCGAGCCTCTTTTGCCCCTTCACCAGCGATCCATTCTCCGGGGAACAACTCGGCCACGACCGAAGGAAACAGTATGCTCTCGGTCACTCCAGTTCGAGTAGATTGCCGGATTGGCACCATGCTTATTTCCAACCTCCGATCATCGGAGTGGAAGGCCCAGGAGTCCAAAATGGCAACTGAGGAATTTGTCGTACCGAGATCGATGCCGCAAAACCATCGCGCGCCGGTCGTCTTCGAGATGGTGCGCGGTCCAGCCACGATTGGCAGTGCGTTCATTCTCTCCTCCCGTAACTTTATCTCGCGCGATGACCAATTTTGAGCGTGTGCGTTTCTGACCCGTGAGAATAAGCGGATCGGTTGTTGGAGGCTTCAATTTGATTCAGAGAACGCCGCGCAACGCTCTGCACCTCCAGGCTCTCACTCCCAAGAATCTTCTCGATTACCGGGATGGCTGATTCGTCGGCGATCGCTCCGAGGGCCCCTAAGGCAGCGATACGAACGACGGTTGAATGACCATTTACTGCCTCAAGAAGATGAGAAACGGCCTCCTTGTGACCTCGCAAGCCGAGAATCCTGCAAACCGACGCTCGGTGCTGTGCTTGCGAGTTCTTAAGAGCCCAGAATAGGAGTCGTTCGTACGATGCGGAGTCGGAATCCACGATTGCTCCACACCGCGGACACCGTCCACTTTCCAATTGCAACTCGCGCCAGCAATTAATGCACACGGCGAGCATACTGGCCTCCTGGTGCGCGCCGAGAGAAATCCAGAATCATCTTCCGGTTCGTGCGCGCTGCTGTCTGAAGGTTTGCCGCGTGATCTGACTCCCGAGGCAAGATCCCTCTCGTCAGGAGTCATCAGCCGTCCTAGCAACGGAGAAAAGGACAGCAGTTCGGGTGGTACTCCTTCACCCTGCTGCAAGTTCTATTTCACTATTATAGACGCTCTCGATGGCTCGAGAGAGACTTCATCTTGCGACGGACAGTCGACCGGCGGCTGTTTCTATTGAATGCATAACACCTTCCTCGAAAAGTTCGTTCTTGGGAGGGGCAATGCGAGGGAATCTGGGAATGCTTCCTTCATGTAAACTGTGGGTGTCTCTGCGGTGAGGGAGTTCACCGTCAACCGCTGTCCTATCTAACAAGCCACGGCAGCTGATGACTCCTGACAGGAAATTTCTTGTCTCAGGAGAGAACGACGGCTCGACCCCTTCGACAAGTTTTCCTTCGCAGTTGATTTTCCAACGAGCAGCCTGACTTGCGGTGTCTTTCCTCGACGATGTGGCAACTGCGGAGCATCGCCAAGGCAATTACAAGAGTGAAATCGCCTCAGAGCCGTTCGAAAGGAGCGTTTTGCTGTTCCGGATCGACGAACCATTTGGGGGTTACTCCTCCTCTAGTCCAGCAAAGATTAGTTGTTGAACAGTCTTTGATGCGGAAAAACAATGGCGGAATTGATCTCCATCAATAAGGCACAAATGAAAAGCAGAGCGCTGAAGTTTGTGCTCTTCATCGGAGTCGTAAGTTTGTTCGCCGACTTCACCTATGAAGGCGCACGCAGCATCAATGGGCCTTTTCTGGCCATGCTCGGAGCTAGCGCAACGCTGGTCGGGTTTATCGCCGGCCTGGGAGAACTCTTGGGATACGGCCTGCGACTCGTATCCGGTAGGCTCAGCGAGCGTACCGGTGAGTTCTGGTCGATCACCATCTTCGGATACGTGCTCCAGATGAGCGCCGTTCCCCTGCTCGCCTTGGCGCCCAATTGGCAGGTCGCCGGATTGCTCATCGTTTTGGAGCGCGTCGGAAAGGCGATTCGAAATCCCCCACGCGATGTCATGCTTTCCCATGCTGCAAAACAAATGGGATACGGATGGGGCTTTGGGGTGCACGAGGCGCTCGACCAGTTCGGTGCTCTGTTTGGTCCACTCGTGGCCGCCGGAGTTCTCGCGGAGCGCGGAGACTACCGTACTGCTTTCGCGGTGCTCGTGATCCCAGCGATCGTGACAATTACCATGCTTGTATGTGCTCGGCTGTTATATCCCCGACCGGAGGATCTGGAGGCTTGTGTCCCAAAGATTCATGCCGAGGGTCTGCCACGCGTGTTTTGGGTGTATCTCGCCGGAGCAGGGCTGGTTGCCGCTGGATTCGCTGACTTCACGCTGATTGCGTTTCACTTTGAAAAGGCTAACGTTATCCCAAACAGCTGGATTCCGGTTTCCTACTCGATTGCCATGGCATGCAGCGGAATTGGTTCGCTCTTGTTCGGGCGCCTTTTCGATCGAGTCGGGTTCTGGATCCTACTTCCTTTGACCGTAATTGCTGCAGCTTCTTCCCCGCTGGTTTTCCTGGGACGCTTCTGGCCAGCTCTGATTGGTTCCGCTCTCTGGGGAGTCGGCATGGGAGTGCACGAGTCGATCATTCCGGCCGCTGTAGCAACGATGGTTCCACAGCAGCGTCGGCCCTCGGCTTACGGAATTTTCACCGGCGGTTACGGCGTGTTCTGGTTTATAGGCAGCGTGATCATTGGCAGGCTGTACGACATTTCCGTTTCTGCTTTGATTATCTTCTCAGTCGTCGCGCAGCTCGCGGCCATTCCGTTGTTCATAAGCGTCAACAAAAGACAGGGAGGAAGTGATACGGTTGCGAGCTGACATCTTGAACTAAAGCAGTGGCAAGACCTCAGATCTCCCGAATTGTGAAGACGGCGTTCACGCTCCGGTGCCCCGTCAATAACTGCAGTCCCAGAAGCGGAGCGTCGTTTTCCTCTTGGCTCACCAGATGTCGGCGCAAAGCGTCGTGCTTAATGGCGTAACGCTGCATGTCCTCCGCAGTTCGCTCCATGACGGCTGCTTCACGAAGCACCAAGCGCCGGCTCACGGATTCGTCGTCCACATGGGCTAGCACCAACTGCAGATGCAGAAGACATAACGAAAACGCTTCTGTGGATTCGGGGTTTTTCTCGACCTTCCGGACAATCAAGCGAACCAATCTGTCTTCCGAATTCCACCTCACCGTGCACGCAGGACAAGACGGATGCAGAAGAGGGCTGGCATCCAACTTCATCGAGCCGTTTGCGGCTATTTCGCGAAGACTTTCAGCCATGTGCTTCAGCAGGCGTGGATACGCGGTGCAAACGCCGCGCGGAGAAGCGACCTGCTCATAATGCCAGGTGTGCAAGGGGCAAAAGCCTCTATTTCGAGCATGCTCCTCCTGCGTCTCCGGACGGGTAGCGAGGTCGTATTGGTACTGGCGAAAGAAATCGAGGAGTTGATGCAGGACACCTCGGCAGATCTCACAAGGCGTCACGCCGCGCGCATCGAGGCGAGCCCTTTGCGGCAGGCGCACCACCGCGCCCGAAACTGTGCTTTCGCTTTCCGCATCACTCTGCTCACGTAACTTTCTAAGTTCCGTGGCTAGGCGCTCTCCCTCTGCTTCAGGCAAGGACGTGAGCGTGTTCGACACACGATCAAACGTCGCCGAAAGGAACAGTCGTGAACGCTCGGCGGTGAGGAAACGGATGAGTTCCTCCTCGAAAGCCAGAACTCCGCTGGCTTTCATTGCTTCCATATCATTGGCCAGTTTCGCCGCTAGACCGTCCCGCGCAGAGACAGAAAACGGTTTAACTGTCCCACCATCCAGCACGCCGCGCGTGGTGTTCGCGACATAGGCGAGAACCGCCTGGCGTGTCTCGGGATTTACTGTGTCATGTTTGTTTACAACCACAAAGACGGCGCGAACAGAGTGGCTAGCCTGTCTGAGAAACCGGATCTCGTCCTCCGTCAGCGGGCTTTCGTAACTCGTGACCAGAATCAGAACGTCGATTTCGGGAATGAATTGCTCCGTGGTCTGCGAGTTTTCGAATATCGCCGAGCCCAGACCAGGGGTATCGACGAAGTAGAACCCGCGGCGAAGAATCTCCGCTGGGAGTTGGATTTCTGCCACCCTTATACGCTTGACGTTGCCAGGGTTTCCCCTTTCCGTTACAAGTTGCGGGAGTTCTTCAAGCTTGGCTTCCCCACGCAGCCGGCTGCCGTAGTAGTCGAGCAGCACTCGTTCGCTCGTTCCGTATCGTACCGATGTGATCACCGAAGTTAGCGGAATCACTCCAGTGGGGAGCCTGTCCGTGCCAAGAACCGCGTTCATCAATGAGGATTTTCCGCGATTGAACCGTCCAGCGACCACGACCGTGAAGCGATCCTCTGCCAATCGGGTCAGCAACTCCCGCCACGGTTGCTCCGCCTGCCATTTCTTTTTCGGATCCTTCACTTGATCGACAGCGATGAGTTCTCCGGAACGGATGATCTCGGCCAGATCAAACTTCACTTGTTCGTAGCTCTTTAAGTCCATGGTTCGGCTCCAGACGACCGTCAAATGCAAAAACCACTTGCTGTGCGTGGCGAGTCAATTCGAAAAATTGTCTGCAAGAAATCCCGAGACAGACATGCCTCCGCACCAAGATTTCCTGGCAGGAGTCATCATCTGCCCCGATTCACAAGCTAGGACAGCGGTTAAGGGTGAACTCCTTCACCCCGATCTCTCGAAGTAGTTGGTGATGGTTTGGGAAGCGGATGGGATTCCGTCGTTTGTTCAGGCGTCCGGCGGAAGTCATCCTCGGCTCTTTGTACTCTTTGGTCATGCACCATCATTGCGGTCGAAAGAGCAACTAGACTGACACCAACTACAATCATGGTCGCATTGATAGCAGCATATATCCAAGTGCTGCCCACGACAGTGCTCTTCACGTAAACGGCGAGAACTGTGACCGCGAAAATTGCTGCGCCAGCGATTCGCATTCTGAATGGGCGCATCAACGCGAAGGAACTCGTGAAATACGAATCCAATTCCGCCCTTAACTTGTTCGGGATCGCTCCTGCAGAATGAGGCTTCGGCGGCATCATCACTCCCGGACCATTGAGGTCCTAAATTAGGAGTCATCAGCCTCCCGAAAGTCTCGGGCAAGGGCGGTTAACGGTGGCACTCCTTCACCGATAACAACTTCGAATTCGATTATAGTGCAGGCAGTCGCCCCTTTAGCAAATGTCAAGAGACATGGCAACTGGCGTCCCCAAGGCGCAAGTGATATGGTTGCTTTGTGGCGAGCAATTGCGCCAGAAGCTGAACAGCATTCAGGTGCTGTGGGTGTTGGTGTTCACCTTTAAGCGCTCCGTCCGGGGCAGATAACTCCTACACATTCTTGAGGATAGCGTTTTCCTCCGCCCTTTTCTCCGGAATAGGGCTCAGGCCGCAGAAGCGGCGAGGTGTCCATGTGGCTGTCTGTCCAGTGCTCGAAGGACTGTCCGAAAATAGCTCATGTCTAATGCGTCGCGCCCAAGACGTGCCCGCGTGGTGCCGGGTGCTCCAAGGGAATGAGCAACTCACGGTAGGAGTTTGTCTGCGCCCGACTCTGTCTGGGACGGAAGCAGGCGAGACTTCTGTTCCGGTACAGGCATTGTTGCTATTCAAGAGTTTCATTGCTCTTGTCCGTTCGGGACCATTCCCGGATGTACAACGGATCCCGCTCCGCACAGTTGAATTCATCGAGTCGGGCACTCTAATCGGTGAACGCTGGTTCTCAGTCGTTACCTCAGACGGCACCTATCGATTTCAATATGCAATCCGCGATGAGGCCTGCGTTCAAATGTTCCTTTACGATTTGCGGCATCGTCTGATGCCTGCTCGAGCTGGTCTCGGTTTAGCGCAAGGAATCTCCTGCGGAGCACCGCTCGAATTGAA
>JASICF010000524.1 GCA_030044775.1 Candidatus Sulfotelmatobacter sp.
GTTCGGATCGGGAGGTTTTTGGGCAGGCTGGTTCCCGTAGATCGAATATTGGCCTTCCGGACGGTTCAATTTGATGGTGACGTTGACATCGGATTGTTTGACGTCGTAGTCCTGGCCGAAGGTCTGAAAGCCGGAAGCGAGGACCTGGACTCGTAAGACTCCGTAGGGAACCCCGTCAAAGCTGGCTTTGCCGTCGAGATCGGTTTTTAATTCCAGATCGCCCCGGCTTTGCTTGCCGTGCGCATTTATCGAGTGCATGATGACGGCGGCATTGCGGACAGGTTTGCCATTATCCTGCTTGAGGATCAGGAAGTTTACGTTCGCGGTTGGTTCATCCTCGTCCTGATTATCTTTCTGCGCGCTTTTCTGTGCACCAGCCAACCCCAGGAACAGGAACCATACCATCGTGCCCATCCAAGCAATTTTCCGCACCCTCGTCGTTTTCATAGCCAACATTTTAGCCTCTGGCAAGGGTGAGAGAAAGATGGGACGTGCAGAGGCTATCGATGGGCTGATCGAACTTTCGTCCGGCTGACTTCGTTGGCGGCAAGTTGCATCAAGTCGCTGGCGAGGCGGGTTGTGTTGTGGCGGGCGACACCGGCCTCTTCGAGATAATCACCGAGAACCGGGATTACATCGAGAGCTTCGATGGCATCGAGGTCCGCAACGATCTGAGAAGCGCCTTCGAGCGCGTACTGGGCCTTGAGTTGTTCAGAGACCGGAGTGCGGTTGATCAGGGCATAGTCGAACAATTGCCGGCCGGCATGGCGAGTGAGAGCGCGAATGTGATCGGCGGCGGTAAGGCCGAGGCTTTCATTTGCCTGAGTCATCAGGTTGCAGATGTACACCTTCGTGGCCGGCGAACTGACGATTGCATCGGAGATGCCGCGGACCAGCAGGTTGGGAACGAGACTGGTGAATAGCGAGCCGGGACCGATGGTGATGATATCGGCGAGAGCGATGGCGTCAAGAGTTTGCGGCAACGGTTCAACATTCGGTGGAATGAGGACCAGTTCCTTGATGCGGCCTTTGCTGGCGGTGATTTTGGTTTCGCCGCGCACCCGCGTGCCATCTTCCATCAAGGCTTCCAGTTCGATGTTGGAGGTGGTGGAGGGATAGATATGGCCGCGGGTCACGAGAATTTCAGAAGAAAGGCGGACGGCTTCCGAGAAATCGTCCGTGATTGCGGTCAAGGCTGCAAGAAATAAATTGCCGAAGCTGTGGCCTTCGAGGCCGGATCCCTTATCGAAACGGTGACGAAAAAGCTGGGAGAGCAGCGCCTCATCTTCGCTGAGGGCGACGATACAGTTGCGAATGTCGCCGGGCGGGAGCATGTTGAGTTCCTTGCGCAGGCGCCCGCTGGAGCCGCCGTCATCGCTTACGGTCACGACGGCGGAGAGATCACGGATGACGGGCGAAGCGGTGCGGGCTGAAGCAAGCTCGCCCGGAGCGAGAGCGAAACTCTTCAAGCCTTTCAGGAGTGTCGAGAGGCCGGTGCCTCCGCCTATGGCGACAACGCGAAGAGCCGAGTCAGACGTGGAATCCTCCCGGAAAAAGCCGGCAATTCTGGTTTTCATCCAGCGGTCCAGCGGACGGCCTAATAGGATTCATCTTCCCGGAACGGGCTTTCTGGGGATGTAAGGTCGGCAGCCGGATCTGGATACAAAAGCTCAGTAAAACGAGGGTCTTCGGCCAGATTGTGAAAGTCGGAATCGTTACGCGCCTGGTAGCGCAAACCAGCATTCAGGCGCAGTGCTTCGTCGAGATGCTTCAGCGAATCCTCGACGTGGCCGGTGAGGCAATCGAGCGCGGCGAGGCCGTAAACGACGAAATCGGTTTTGGGCGCCTGCTTGAGCAGTTTCTCGATGTGCTCGCGAGCGGTGACGTAATCGCCGACGTTCATGAGGGAGACGGCGTAGTCGTAGTGCTCTTCCACACTTTTGAACTGCGTAGCGCCAGGACGATCAAGATGCTGATTGCAGGCGTTGAGGTGTACCGTCGCGCGGTCGCAGAGCTCTTTGCTGGGGCCGGCGAGCACTTTCTGAAAAAGGGGCTTGGCCTTTTCGAACTTATGCTCCTGCAGGGCGCGCAGTCCGGCTTCGTAGCTCTGCAACGCTTGAGTGTGACGGGGATCTTCCGCGATGGATTCTTTCTTGGGGCTAGTCTTCTGAGCCATGTGAAGAATTTTTCCTGTACCCTTCGTAATAAGAACTCCCTGGCTCTCCCAGCGGAAGAGCCGAAACTCAAGTATCGCCGAAACAGCCGGGATAGGCAATTCTCAGGGTGGTTCGTAAGTTCTACCAAATGAGGGCGCCGGCGTTCGAGATGAATGTCGTCCAAATCAGCAAAAATGCGTCTAATTCATGCTTGCGGCGGAGTCTAAATCGACCGTCTTCCAATCGCCGCGGATGATGCCGGCGCGTATCTGGGCCGCAGTCTTGCCCTTCTTGTGTTGCTCATAGGAGTAATAAAGCTCTCTGAGGCAGGTGGAGCAGCGAGCGCCGTGAGTCCCTTCGAAGCAGCTATGCAAGCTGTTGTGACCGATGCGATCGCAATAGCAATAACATGGCTGCTGATGGAGCACTACCGGAATTTTTGCGGCGAGATCGTAGGCGTGGGTTTGGTAGGGATGCTCGGCATCGGCTCCCCATAAATCGCCCTTGCTCATGATGGCAGGCAGTTTTGTTCCTTTCGGCGGCGCACCGGCGTTGTAGGCGGGGATGCCGCCTTCGTCTTCCTGGGCAGTCCATTGAGCGGAAAGCGTCATAGTTACCGCGAAGAGAAAAAATAAGGTGAAAGCACGGTACGTGAATTTGCTGCGGAGGCGTAACATCGGAGGATCTCCCGAACCGCTCATATTTTAACCTGACTTTGTATTCTCGCGGCATCCGGCGTGGGCACGGAGGTGATGCGTGATGTTCGCTGCCAATGCCTTGAAAGAGCCAATTCGATTCGACGACGGGAGGTAGTGCGCCGAAAAAGGTGGCGGTTCGGTTTGAATTTCTTGCCGCTCGCTCCGCCTGAAAAGCGGCTTCGCTCGGGATGGCGCACCAAGGAGACGATGGCTGCAATCTAGAACTGAGCTACTGCCTACAGAGACAACTTTCTTCCGGAGAAGTGCGATCTGTATACAATGGGACTGCATGCCAGAGAGTTCATTGCTGGGGCCGGGAAGCAAGCAACAAACGTCAGGCCCTGCGCCAGAAAACGCGGCCGCGGGTGAGGGTGCCCGCCTGCGACCGGCGATCGGCGTCTGGCTGCGCGATCTGATCGTCTCGCTTGCCATTTCCGCCTTCATTATCATTTTCATCTATCAGCCGGTGAAAGTGGAAGGCACCAGCATGATGCCGTCGCTCGAAGATCAGGAGCGGATCTTCGTCAATAAGTTTGTCTACCGGCTGGAGCCGATTTCACGGGGAGATATTGTGGTTTTTCGTTATCCGCGCGATCCCTCGAAAAGCTATATCAAGCGGGTGATTGGCACCGCGGGAGATCGTATTCGCATCGATGGCGGACAGGTTTACGTAAACGGCGAAGCTCTGGATGAAGATTACGTTCCACCGGCTTACGCCGATTCGAGATCGTATGCGGAGATTGTGGTGCCGGCGAATTGCTATTTTGTGCTGGGAGATCACCGCTCGATGTCGAATGACAGCCGCGATTTTGGGCCGGTGAATCAAAGCTACATTTACGGCAAGGCGGTGTTTGGATACTGGCCCATGGATAAGCTGGGTAGAGTGCGGTAAGAAGCTATCCCTCGCCTTCATCTTCAGTTTCTTGTTCTGCTTCCTTCTTTTTGCAGTTCTGCGCTACACTTCTCCGATTTCGCGTGGAGCTGCGAATGAAGCCTCTTGCTTACACTTCGCCCTATTGCTGGCTATTCTGGGCAATCTTCCTTTATTGTTACGGACCGGAATTTGCATTGGTCAGGCGTTCCCGTCCGGCGCAAGGAGAGCAGACCGACCGCGGATCGATGGCAGTGATCATGCTCGCTGGATGGATCGGCTCGATCGCCGCTTTTGTTGTGGCTCCGAGTGCCCGGTTTTCGATAATCCACAATCGAAAGATATGGTTTGCGGTTGGCCTCCTCGTGCTGTTGCTTGGCCGCCTGCTGCGCAAACATTGCTGGAAAATGCTGGGTAAGCACTTTACCGGCGATGTGAAGGCTGCTGCGGATCAACCGGTAATCGATCGCGGAGCCTATCGATGGGTGCGGCACCCTTCCTATACCGG
>JASICF010000525.1 GCA_030044775.1 Candidatus Sulfotelmatobacter sp.
TTCGCTAACCGCAAGCTGATCCGTCCGGCCCTGCCGCGCGTGGATCACAATCATGGCAACCATAATTCCAATCACCACAACTCCAATCATATGCAGACTGGAGAACGGCGGGAACGCCATGACCGGCCGGAGCGCGGGTTTGACCGCGGCGACCGTGGGTCGGGAGGGGGACGCAAACCCGCTCCTCCGGAGCAGACCAACGCCGAGAATTTCTATTACCAAAAACAGATGCAGTCGCGCACGCCGATGGTGGTCGTGTTGCAGGATGGCGAAGAAATCCACGGCGTGATCGAGTGGTACGACAAAAGCTGCATCAAAGTCCTTCGCGACGACGGGCGTCCGAACTTAATGATCTATAAGCCTGCGATCAAATACATGTATAAGGAAGAAGAGAGCAGATAGAGCAGGCGAGTTACAGACTTCCCAGAAAACTGCGGACGCTTATCCAAATTCTCCAGACTCCACGATGGGGAAATCCCACATACTGCCGCCAGTCTCGGCATTCACAACTTCGGCAGCACGATCCCCTGTTGCGACTGATATTTTCCCTTTCGATCAGCATAGCTGGTTTCGCAGACTTCATCCGACTGGAAGAAAATAATCTGGCACAGCCCTTCGTTGGCATAGATGCGCGCCGGCAGTGGCGTTGTGTTTGAGATTTCGAGAGTCACGAAGCCCTGCCACTCCGGCTCGAAGGGAGTGACGTTTACGATGATGCCGCAACGTGCGTAGGTGCTCTTGCCCACGCAGATGGTGAGAATATCGCGGGGAATCTTGAAGTATTCGACCGAGCGCGCCAGGGCGAAGGAATTCGGCGGCACGATGCAAATATCGGTGCGAACCGTTACGAACGATTTCTCGTCGAAATTCTTTGGATCGACGATGCTGCTGTTGACGTTGGTGAAAATCTTGAATTCATCGGCCACGCGCAGGTCGTATCCGTACGAAGACAGGCCATAGGAAATCACACCTTCGCGCACCTGCTTTTCCGAAAAAGGATTGATCATGTCGTGTTCGCGTGCCATCTTGCGAATCCAACGGTCACTCTTCAGCATGGAGCTCCTTGGAAAATTGAGTCATTGGGTCATTTGTGATTGGTCGATTTCAGAGAACGAAAGAACCGGCAAACGCGTTCCAATCGCTCAATCCCGAATCGCCCAATCGCTCAATGTGGGACGGGCCAGTTTACGGGAGAGATGCTCATATTGACAATCTCCGTTATGTCCCATAGCATCAGTCACTTGAAGGTTTATCCTCACAGTCCATCCGGGAGCCGTTCGTGATCAAGCTCGACATTATCAACGAAGTGGTGGGCAGAACCGGCATCACCAAGACGAAAGCTGAGCTGGCGGTGGAAACCGTCTTCGAGAGCATGAAGAAGGCGCTGGCGCAAGGTCATCGTATTGAGCTGCGTGGATTTGGCGTCTTCAACGTGCGTCCGCGCAAGACCGGCATCGGGCGCAACCCTCGCACTGGGGCGGAGGTTTCGATTCCTCCCGGCAAGGCCGTGCGCTTCAAACCAGGAAAAGAATTGCAGTCTATCGATTAGCCTGGATATCCAGGCTGGGCTGCATCGAGCAAGTCGTGAGCCTCGCGGAATCGACGCTTTCGGCCCAGCAATTCTCGACCTGGCAGGCGAGCTTCCTCAACCCTCAAATCTTCGAACCTGTGCGCCAGATTGTCCGCTCGTAGTAGCATCTAGAGTACGCATAGAACAGCACGTTGCCGTAGCTCATGTCGGAACCCACTCCTCCATTAGCCGCCCCTCAACTGGAATACTTCCGTCCGGCGCCGCAGTGGGTACCGAACCCTCCCAGGCCACGATACTGGTTGCATGCGCTTCTGCTGCTCGCCACCTGCTTTACAACTCTGATCATGGGCGCGCGCATGCAGTACAACTTCGATCACGATGTGCCAGCCCTGTCGTTTAGTGATCTGCCGGTCGGCGGCGAGGTGATTCCATTTTTCCCCGTCTCCTGGATACGGACTCATCCCGTGCGGCTGCTCCGGGGATTGCCTTTCATGCTCACGTTGATGTTGTTCTTTATGGCGCATGAAATGGGGCACTACTTATATTGCCGGCGCTATGGCGTGCATGCGACGCTGCCGTTTTTCATTCCCGCGCCGACTCCGATCGGGACGATGGGGGCAGTCATCGTCATCCGCTCGCGAATTCGCTCGCGTACAGCGCTGTTCGATATCGGAATTGCGGGGCCAATCGCCGGATTTGTGGTTGCAGTCGCAATTCTGGCAGTCTCCCTGGCGTGGTCGAAGCCGATGCACCCGGGACCGATCGCGGCCGATTACGCGTTCGGTTTCCCGATGATCTTCACTTGCATCCGCTGGGCGTTCGCTTCCGTCGGCTGGTTGCACGGCGCTGCAGCGTTGCCTTTTGACCAGGTCTTGATGCATCCGGTCGCTATCGCCGCGTGGATTGGAATGCTGGCGACCGCTCTCAACCTGCTACCGGGCGGACAACTGGATGGTGGACACATCGTTTTCTCCATTGCTCCGCGAGCTCACAAGATCGTTTCCCGGATAACGATTCTGATTCTTCTGGTGATGTCCTATTACTTGTGGACGGGATGGTTCGTGTGGTCGATTCTGCTGTGGTTGAGCAGTTTTCGTCATCCTCAGGTCGCCGAGTGGCCGCAGGTTTCGGGCAAGCGAACATGGCTGGCGGCGTTTGCCCTGCTCATGCTCGTCTTGACTTTGACCCCGGCTCCTTTCTTGCATTCTTCCCTGCCCGAAGTCATCCGCGATTTTCGAGGACAGTAGGATTTTCCCCGCCGTTCTCCCGTATACTCCTTCATTCAACCGTTTTAATACATTCTGAGGTGAGGATCTTGAACCAGTCCATCGCGCTTCTTCTCTGCACATTCTGCGTTAACTGCGCGCTCAACGCTGCAGGTCAAACCATCACGGTTGACCTTTCGCACGCCACCAACCATTTCATTCCGGATCAGACGTTGGGGGCGGGTGTCGACCGCATCGCCTCGGTGGCGATCGATAAGGACTTGCAGCAACCTAATCTGGAAAAAGCCCAGGAATCGGGATGGCAACCGGTCTCGTTTCGGCAGAATACTGAATTGGCCGTCGAAGCCTGGCATTGGAATCCGCAGGGCACATGGAGCGATACAAGCGGAGGCGGCAGGGGATATTTCACCGGATCATCTACTCCCACAGAATCTCTTCGTTATTCCTACGGCTACCCGTTACCACGCCGCGGCTTCACCCGCAACGACGGCACCGACAGCGTCGGGTTTTCTCGCCTCGATGATGGCGATCTCAACACATTCTGGAAGAGTAATCCTTACCTCACGGAGCATTTCACCGGAGAAAGCGATGCCCTGCACCCGCAGTGGGTCGTTATGGATCTGGCGCAGGTGCAGCAGGTTGATGCGATTCGCATCGCCTGGGCTGAACCTTTCGCCCGCAGATTTCTGGTGCAGTACTGGACGGGAGACAATCCGATCGGATCTCCGACTCGCGGCGTATGGCAGGCCTTTGCAAACGGAGCGGTCCTTGACGGCAAAGGCAAGACGGAAACGATTCGCTTGAGCGATACTCCCGTGCCCGTGCGATTCATTCGCATCTGGATGACACAATCCTCAAATACCTGTGACGCGGATGGAGCGTCTGACCCGCGTAACTGTGTCGGCTATGCCATTCGTGAACTCTATCTCGGCACGGTCACGGATGGAGAATTTCACGATATTCTCCGCCACACCGCGGATCAGGAACAGACTACGACGTACTGTTCGTCAGTTGACCCGTGGCATCAACCGTCCGATCTGGGATCGACCAAGCAGGCGCAAGTGGGATTCGATCTATTTTTCACCAGCGGCGTAACCCGCGGGCTGCCCGCGATGATTCCAATCGCGATGCTGTATGACACTCCAGACAATGCCGCAGCCGAGATTGCTTACATCGAAAAACGCGGCTATCCGATTTCTTACGTTGAAATGGGCGAAGAGGCCGATGGCCAGTACATGCTGCCGGAGGACTATGCAGCGTTGTATTTGCAATGGGCGACGGCGATCCACCGTGTCGATCCGAAGCTCAAGCTTGGCGGACCTTCGTTTCAGGGCGTGAATCGAGATATTGAAGTCTGGCCGGATGTTGACGGCAAAGTCTCCTGGACCGAACGTTTCGTCGATTACTTGAAAAAGCACGGCCGCATGAACGATCTGGCATTTTTTTCGTTCGAGCATTATCCGATGGATCCGTGCCGCATTCCCTGGGGCACTCTGTATGACGAACCTGAATTAGTCAGCCACATTATCGAGGTGTGGCATGAAGATGGGATTCCAGCCGATATACCGATGTTCATCACCGAGGGCAATCTTTCCTCTGGCGCAAGCGAAACCTTTCAGGATATTTATTCGGGAATCTGGCTGGCGGATTATATCGGTTCGTTCCTTAAAGCCGGTGGAAATGGCGTCTACTTCTTTCACTATTTGCCGCTGCAGATGGAGCCGGGATGCAACAACTCTCCGGGAACGTTTGGCATGTTTACGGTGGATGCGAATTATCAGATTCAGCAGCCGCTGGCGCAGTTTTTCGTTGCGCAGTTGATCAACCGCGAGTGGGTGCAGCCGGGAAGCAGCGAGCATCAAGTGTTTTCCGCAAGCAGCGACGTGAGTGACGGCGCCGGCCATGAACTTGTAACCGCTTATGCGGTCAAGCGGCCGGATGGAAGCTGGGCGGTGATGGCGGTGAATCGGGATCAGGAAAATGCTCACCGCGTGCGTATAACGTTTGAGGGCCCTGAAAGTAAGGAAGGCAATTTCTCCGGAAATGTCGAGGTTTCAACCTTCGGCAGCGGGCAATATCAATGGCACCCGGCGCAAACTCGATTCATGGCTCACGCCGAGGAGAGCGGAAAACCGACGATCGTGATGACCACCAAAGGATGGGCGGACCCCGATGGTCCGATTGTCCATACAAAGCTCACCGCCGCGAAAGACACGGTGTATGATCTGCCGGCCGCTTCGGTCGTGGTAATTCGCGGAAGTACGGGCGGACGCTGAACCTTGGGCGTCGGCGGTTTTTCTGAAGCTTCCTGATCTCGGGTATCATCTCTAAACGAAAATTCCTGGATTAAATGGAATTCGACGATTTCGGAGGTGACACCATGGCGGATCCGCGCTACCCGATCGGCAAGTTTCATTTCGACGAGCCGCAAAACGAAGAACAAAAGAGCAAATTGATCGCCGAGATCGCCCAGGCGCCTGCCAACCTTCGTGCGGCCGTAAAAGATTTGTCGCCGGCGCAACTCGATACGCCCTATCGCGACGGTGGATGGACGGTTCGCCAGGTCGTGCATCATGTTCCCGACAGCCACTTGAATGCCTACACCCGTTTCAAGCTGGCTCTCACGGAGCAGGATCCGACCATCAAGCCCTATGCGGAAGACCGCTGGGCCCAGCTGGCCGATACAAAATCAACTCCCATCGAGATTTCTTTAACGCTGCTCGACACGTTACACGACCGTTGGGTTCGGCTGCTCCGTTCACTCCAGCCGGAAGATTGGAAGCGAAGCTTCCGTCATCCTGAACTTGGCCTCGTTAGCCTGGAAAAAAATCTTGCGATCTACGCCTGGCATGGGCGCCATCATGTCGCGCATGTGGTGGAACTTCGCAGGCGAATGGCCTGGTAATCTTGAGCCTCGCGCAAGGAGCTGCAAATGATCGCAAGAGTGTGGCGCGGATACGCAAAGCCCGAGGACGCCGACGCCTATGAATCGATGCTGAAACCAGAACTGCTGCCTGGAATCAGCAAAAAGAAAGGTTATAAGGGCAGCTACCTGCTGCGCCGCGAGCTCGGGTCGGAGGTCGAGTTCATGACCATCCTGCTCTGGGATTCGATCGATTCTGTTCGCGCTGCTGCCGGCCCTGACTACGAAACCGCAATCATTCCTGAAGACCGCCGGAGATATCTGTCGCGATACGACACAAAGGCAGCGCATTACGAAATTGCGGCAACTCATGGCTTGTATCTGGGGTAAGCTGATGGCTTTCTAACGACCGGAGAGAGAAACGCTTCCGCTAATTCATCCCCAACTTCCATAAGAGGTAGCTGCAGGCTTCCCGCAGAACCGCGTACGTACGCTCTGCCACGCTGCGCGGTCGCGAGCCCGGACGAGGGGCCACGTAGACTGTACCGATGCCCTGGTGCTCGAGCAGCTTCTTGATGCGAAAGACGTGATAAGCATCGCTTACCGCGACGCAACTATGCAGCCCGTTGGTTTGCATGATCACGGCTACGCGAGTTGCCGACTGAGCCGTGTCGGCCCCCTGAGTTTCACCGATCAGATTGCGCTCAGGAATGCCGCGACGAATCAGGTAATCGCGGCCAACTCCGCCTTCGCTGAAACTGGGATCGGCCGCCGCCCCTCCCGTGGTTATAACCACCGGAGCTAGACCTTTTTGATAAAGATCGAACGCATGATCGAGCCGCGCTTTCAAAACAGGAGATGGATGCCCGGCATATTCCGCGGCCCCGAATACCACGATCACGTCCGCCGGATGCAGTTCCTCGAGAGAGCTTTCATGCACAATCTGGACGCTGATAAATGTCAGACACGCTACAAACCCAATCAGCAGCAGTCCCCCGAGCCTCAACAGCCACTGGTGCAGAAGAAGGCGGTTGGCGGAATCGTCACTCATCCCTGGGTGAAGAAGCTGGAAATGTCATCGGCGGGAATAGCGCCTTCGCGAATGATGCGCCAGTGCCCGTCATCGTCACTCAAGTCGACGATCGTCGAAGCGACATCTCGCGGCGAAGCGCCGCCGTCCACGATGATGTTGATGCGCCCTTGCAACTGGTCGCGGACCTGCTCCGCGCTTGTGCATTCCGTTGCCCCGCTCAGATTGGCGGAAGTCGCGGTAATCGGAATGGCCGCCGCCGTAACCACGGCGCGTGGAATCTTCGCGTTCGGCACGCGCAGGGCGACATTCCCGGTATTGGCAGTTACTTTCAGGGGCAGCCGTGATCCCGCTTTCACAATAATTGTCAGCGGCCCGGGCCAGTATTTCTGCGCGAGTGAATAAAATTCGTCGGAAAGTTCTTTAGCAAGTTCCTCCGCCTGATCGATGCTTTCGATCAGCAGCGAGAGCGGCTTGTGACGCGAGCGGGTTTTGATCTCGTACACCCGATCGACGGCACGCAGGTTGAATGGATCAGCAGCCAGACCGTAGAACGTGTCCGTCGGCATGCCCAGCACTTCGCCGGCGCGAATCTGATCGGCGCAGTACTTGATGAGTGAGGTTTGAGGAGAATCGCTGCTGATTTTTACAATTTCGGCGCGCACAGCCATCCCTTCCCGGGTATTCGTTGTGAAATCAGTTTGTTGCAGGAATCTATAATAATACGGCAAATGACCACAAGACGCGCGGTCGTGTGATCCGATAACGAGCAGAATGAAAAAATCCTCACAGGCGGCTGATGTTTCCTCGCGATTGCGGCGCGTTGAGGGAAAGCACAATCCGCTGATCAAGCAACTACGCGAGGCGTTTTCCCGCGGAAAGCTGACAAAGACGGGCGATTGCGCAATCGAAGGGTTACGCATGGTTGAAGAGGCGATGCGCAGCGGGCTCCGGCTCAGCGCCATGTTTTTTCGCGAGTCTTCCCAATCCACGATTCAACGCTTGCTTCCACAGATCGGGGCGCAGGTCCAAACTTTGCTCCTGTCCGATAAATTATTCGACAGCGTGGTTGGCAGCGAGTCACCGCAGGGTGTGGCCGCGATGGTGAGGCTGAGAACTTTTTCTTTTGACGACCTTGTCGAGCGACTACAAGTTGGACCGGTCGTAGTTCTTGCGGGACTGCAAGACCCCGGCAATCTGGGAACGGTTCTTCGTTCGGCGGAAGCTTTCGGTAGTGCCGGCGTGATCCTGGGGGAAGGTACGGTTAGTCCATATAATTCGAAAGCCGTGCGCGCCTCGGCGGGATCGGTGTTCCGATTGCCCATTGTTCACGGGCATGGAGACCATCCGAAGGGCGCGATTGAACTCGGGAAGATCTGCGAGACGCTGCGCGAAAAGCAAGTGCGTCTGATGGCAACTTCGTCGCACAAAGGAACACCCCTGCGCCAAGCGGATCTTAAGCAATCGTGCGCCATATTTTTCGGCAATGAAGGAGCCGGCCTGTCACGGGGCTTGATGGCTCAGATGGATGAAGTCCTGTCCATCCCCCACCTGCCCCAGGTGGAATCCCTGAACGCCGGCGTAGCTGCGAGCATCGTATTATACGAAGCGGCGCAGCAGAGAGATTAGCCGGTTCCTCCTGCTTTATGCTGAGGAAGGCGCTGAAAAGCAAAACGCCAAGAGCTGATTTGATGGGACTATTCCAACCCATTCCGAGCGCAGAGGGAGCCACCGACCGTACGCGTCCGTTAGCCGACCGCATGCGTCCCCGCACGCTCGATGAGTACGTCGGGCAAGAACACCTGCTCGGGCCAGGCAAACCGCTGCGGACGCAGATCGAGCGTGACGATACCGGCTCGCTTATCTTTTGGGGGCCTCCCGGCACGGGCAAAACCACGCTGGCAAAGATCATTGCCAACATGACGAAAGCCGAGTTTATTGAGTTCTCCGCCGTGCTCGCCGGAATAAAAGAGATCAAGCAGGTCATGGCGGATGCCGAGCGGGCGCGGCAATACGGCACGCGGACCATTGTCTTCATCGATGAGATTCATCGCTTCAACAAGGCACAACAGGATGCATTTCTGCCGCACGTAGAGAAGGGCAATATTCGGTTGATCGGAGCAACCACCGAGAACCCATCATTCGAGATCAATTCTGCGTTGCTCTCGCGTTGCCGCGTCTATGTGCTGCAACCACTGACCGAAGATCAAATCGTTACATTGCTGAGAGGCGCTCTGTCGGAGGAGCGGCGAGGTCTCGGCTTGATGAAATTGCGCGCATCGGGTAACGTGCTCAAGCTCATCGCCAGCTACAGCAGCGGAGATGCTCGCGGTGCGTATAACGTCCTGGAAGTGGCAGCCGGATTGGCTCAACAGTCGGGAGAGAACGAAGGCAAAATCACTGAAGAGATCGTTCGCGACGCGCTGCAGAGACGCATTCTGCTTTACGACAAAGCAGGTG
>JASICF010000069.1 GCA_030044775.1 Candidatus Sulfotelmatobacter sp.
CCGCGCTTGGCCTGCGCCAGGGCTTCGCGCATGATCTGCGAAGTGATTCCGGCAACTTTAATATCCATCTGCAGCGCGGTGATTCCGTCGCGCGTGCCGGCAACTTTGAAATCCATGTCGCCGTAATGATCTTCCGCGCCGGCAATGTCGGTGAGAATGGCGTACTGTTCGCCCTCTTTCACCAATCCCATCGCAACACCGGCGACCGGAGCCTTCAGCGGAACGCCCGCATCCATCAGCGACAACGACGCGCCGCAAACCGTCGCCATCGACGACGATCCATTCGACTCGAGAATGTCCGAAACCACGCGCATCGCGTACGGCCACGATTCTTCGCTCGGCAGCACGGCCGACACGGCACGTTCGGCCAAAGCTCCGTGTCCAATCTCTCTGCGCCCGGCTCCGCGCAGGAATGCAACCTCGCCCACGCTGAACGGCGGGAAGTTGTAATGGAGAACAAAACGTTTCTTGGCTTCGCCCTCGAAGCCTTCTAACCGCTGCATGTCGTCGGAAGTGCCGAGCGTGGTCGTGACCAGCGCCTGAGTTTCGCCGCGGGTAAAGACCGCGCTGCCGTGAGTGCGGGGCAGGACACCGGCTTCGATCCAGATTTCGCGAATCTCGTCGAAAGCTCGGCCGTCGGGACGGTGCTTATGCTCGATCACCTGCTCGCGGAAGATGCGCTCGCGCAGCGTCTCGTAATACTGCTTTAGCTTTGCCTGCGCGGCTTCGTCTTCTTCGGGGATCTCGGCCAGCAGCTTCTTCTTTAAGTCCTTAACCAGGTTATAGCTTTCAGCTTTCGGATGCTTCTTGGTGTCGAGCGCGTCCGACAGCTCCGCGCCGACTTTCAACTTCAAATGATCGTAATAAGCCTGGTCGAATTCCGGAGGCGTGACCTGGCGCTTGGTCTTGCCCGCTCTGCGTTGCAGATCGTTGATGGCGGCGCAGATTTTCTTGATCTCGGTGTGGCCGAATTCGATCGCCTCGACGACGTGTTCTTCGGTCACTTCTTTCGCGCCCGATTCGATCATCACAATCCCTTCAGCCGTTCCAACGACCATGATGTTCAGCGTGCTCTCGCGCATCTCGTCGTACGTGGGATTGATGATGAATTGTCCGCCGATCTGTCCGACGCGTACCGCGCCGATCGGCCCGAGAAAGGGAATGTCCGAGAGGGTCAGCGCGGCCGATGCGCCGTTGATGCCCATGACGTCGGGGTCGTTGCTGCTATCCGCCGACAAAACAAACGCAATCACTTGCGTCTCGCAGCGGAAGCCATCGGCAAACATGGGACGAATCGGCCGGTCGATTTGCCGGCTGGTCAAGACTTCGCGCTCGCTCATGCGGCCTTCGCGCTTGATGAAGCCTCCAGGAAAGCGTCCGCCCGCGTAGGTATATTCGCGGTAGTCGACGGTGAGGGGGAAGAAATCGATTCCCTCGCGCGGGTCCGCGTTCGCGACTGCGGTTGCGAGCACCACGTTATCGCCCATGCGGACAACGGCCGATCCGTGGGCCTGCTTGGCTAGTTTTCCGGTTTCGAATGAGAGTTGCTTTCCGCCGGCGAGGTCGACGGTGACTGTACTAGGTTCTGGTTTCATGTTTCATTTTCCTTTGGAATGGGTGCGGCGGGCAGTGAGCGGTGAGCACTGAGCAATGCGCGATGCGCGACGAGCGAATCCACATCAGCGATGTCATTCCGAACCGGCGCAAAACCCGCTCCGATGTCATTCCGAACACGCGCAAAGCGCGGGTGAGGAACCTGCTTTTTCCCTCGGAAGAAATCGCTGGATGGCCCATCTTCGCCCAGCATGTGGGCAAAGGTGAGAAAAGACTGGATTCATTCAAACGCTGCACGTTGCAGAAGGTCCTTCGATGCTGTTGCCGGCTTCGGTGGGAAGGCGGTCCTTAAGAGATTGGTTAACGAGATTTGGAAAGCCCACCCAAGCCAAAAGCAGGCTTGGATGAACACCCTCTCTCACAAACTCAGGGTGCCCCATCTTTCGCCGGTTTTGCGAAAGGTGGGAGGCAATTAGGTGTTCCCAATTATTTGCGGATGCCGAGCTTGCCGATCACGGTTTTATAGCGCTCGGTATCGTATCTCTTGAGGTAATCCAGCAAGCGACGCCGCTTGCTGACCAGCATAAGCAGGCCGCGGCGCGAGCCGTGGTCCTTCTGGTGCGCTTTGAAGTGCTCCGTCAACTGGCCGATGCGTTCGCTGATAATGGCGATCTGAACCTCGGGGCTTCCCGTGTCGGTCGCGTGCGTCTGGTACCGGTCGATGACAGATTTCTTTTGCTCTCTGGCTAACACTACCCTGATGCACTCCTGTTCTGTTTTCGATTTATCTTGGTGACGATTTGAGGATACCATGCGGGCGGGACGGGGGTAAAGGCGGGAGGGGTATAGGTGGCGAGCGCTAGGCCCAGTTTTCTGGTTTCTTCCTTTTGCGGTGACGCCTGGCGGGGCTCATGTCTACATAGGACAGCACCTTGAGGTTCTCCCACATAATCAATCGCCTTCCGACGCGGGTCATGGCCCGGATTTCGCCGTCTTGGGAGATAACAAATCCTACGCTCTTCGGGTGGGCGAAGCAGTACCTCATCATGGATCTATGGCGGGTGCCGTAGTGCGTAGGGTCAACTCGGCGAAGTGTTCTTGCGCTTGGGCTCGCCGTCGTCGATATGAAAAGGGAGGAGGGTTCTTTCTTAGTCCGAATCTCGACTCCGAATCCCTTGATAGCCAGTTCCGGCGTAGCGAGAATGAGGCCGTCGACGCAGGACAAAGAGGAAATGAATCGCACGCTGCCCGTGATTGCGCGTTCGCAGTCTTCGGCATCGCCTTCGGCGAT
>JASICF010000526.1 GCA_030044775.1 Candidatus Sulfotelmatobacter sp.
TAGCTCCGGAACACCATCATCTTCACAACCAGTCCCAGCATGATCGCTGCGGCTCCCGACAGCGCATTCCACTCGTGATGCTTCAAATACAACTCCCACGAGAATCTCTCCGACTCTCCAGAGGGCTCCGCTGTAAGGCGCGGCACGATCCTCGGCACCCTCCGCGCATATTCCTCGAACTCCGGAAATCTCTCCCGTAGATACACCTCTTCGTCGCGAATCACAGGAATATAGATAGCCACAAACATCGCCGCCATCGCAGCGCCAAGCCACCAACTCCGCGACGCGACAGCGAATCCGATTCCCATCAGCAGCGATCCCAGGTATAGCGGATTCCGTGTATACGCATAAGGTCCCGAGGTCGCCAGCGCTTCATTCTTGCGCACGTGCCCCGAAGCCAGAGCACGAATCAGAAGTCCGGAAACAATGGAAACCAACCCCACCAACAAGGACTGCCAGCTCGGCCGCGCCAGCCAGAAATAAAACACAACGAATGCAAAGCCCAGCGGCACCCGAATACGACGGGCGATCTTCCTCCACTGGGTCACGGGCGGGTCTCCTCAAGCAGCCCGTCAGCCGCAGCCAGCGCCTCGTCGCTCCCAATCTCCAACATGCCCTGATCAGTCTGCGACCGGCGCGCATGCGACGTCACGCTCTCCGCGCTCCGCAGCACTGCGCTCCGCGTTCCGTAAGGGCCGTTCCGCATCGGATCGGTCGGTCCATAGACCCCGACCACGGGGACCTGCAACGCAGCCGCCAAGTGCAATGGACCCGTATCTCCACCGACAAATAGATTCGCTTTTCGCGTCAATGCGATCAATTCCGTGATCGTGCATCGCAGCCCGTGCGCCGCACCTCCGCTTGCCTCTTCCACCGCGTGCACTATCTTTTCTTCTCCTGGGCCAACATTCACAATCGACCGCATTCCCCGATCCGCCAGCCCACGCGCCAATTCTCCGTAGCGCTCGGGGGGCCATCGCTTCGCGCCCCAGCCCGCACCGGGATTCAAAATCGCAAATTTCTCGATCCGCAGCTCTGCGAGTCGGGTTTGGGCTTGCTCTTCGAGCTGCGGCTCATGCGGGAACTGAACACGACACTCTGCTGAATTGCAATCTGGCCCAATTCCTGAAGAACTCTCAATCACTGCCCGTGCCAGCGAAACATTCTGTTCAATCACGTGCCTGCCGCTGGCGATTACCTTCCGCGAATACCACAAGCTCGCAGGAGACTCCCTCGGTTGCGCCGCGCCATACACCTTATTCGCACCCGAGCAACTCGCCAACAGCGCCGACCGGATCGCTCCCTGCAAATCAATAGCAACTTCATACTGCACCGCCCGTACATCGTTCCACACCGTAGCCACTTTCTGCAGGGTCGAAAGCGAAAACAAAGATTTCCCCCATCGCTTTAAATTGACCGTATGAAGTTCATCAACCAGCGGTCGCTGAGGGGCGCGTGGCCCACGCAGGGCAAAGCCGGGGGCGCACAACAACTCAGCCCATCGCTCCTCAATCAACCAGCCGATATGCGCCTGCGGAAACGCTTCACGCAGTTTTTGCACCGCTGGGAGGGTATGAATCACATCACCCATTGCGCCGAGCCGCACGATCAGAATCCGGCTGGGGTTGGACGGTTGCGAGGTATGCGGCATCGCCAGCCCTGCGTTCATGAAGCCGGCGCTTGCCAAATTCAAGATCGCCTCGCGACAAGCCGCGTCCGAAGGATGTCGGTGGTCGAATGATTTTTCGGATCGCCGACAATCGCCACTCGGCCGCCGTATTCCGCGACCGCGTCGCGTTCAGGAACCGAATCGGGCGTGTAGTCAGTGCCTTTCGCCTGAATATCGGGCTGAATCTCCCGAATAAGCGCTCGAACATCGAGCTCTGGAAAAATAATCACCACATCGACGTCGGCAAGCGCGGCCACAATTTCCGCGCGCTCTTCTGCGGGCATCACGGGGCGTCCTTCGCCTTTCAGCATGCGCACTGATTCGTCGGAATTGATCGCCACGACCAGCTTGCCGCCCAACTCCTTCGCGCCCCGCAGATAACGGACATGCCCCACGTGCAGCAAATCGAAATTCCCATTGGCCAGCACAATGCGCTCGCCCGCGCACCGCCACAGTCTTGCGCGCTCACGCAACTCCTCGCGGCCCACAATTTTTCTCTCGCTCATCCGCCTCTCAATGAAAGTGAGTTTGCTCTGTGTACTCCTTTGTTCAGCGTTGTTGTCCTGCTCGCGCGTCAGTGCGGCTTCGTCGCCGGCGGAGATTGGTCCAGCGCCTGCAGCAGCTCTTTTGCCGAGACCGTCGCGGTGCCGCGCTTCATTACCACAATTCCGCCTGCGTAATTCGCCAGCTGTGCCGCCTCTTCCGTACTTGCTCCTGCGCCCAACGCCGCGCTGAACGCCGCAATCACGGTATCTCCAGCCCCAGTTACATCGGCGACCTGATCCGAGCCAAAAATCGGGATATCGACCGGAGCATGCTTGTGGTCGAACGCCACCATGCCGTCGCGCCCTCGTGTGATCAGCAGCGAATGCAATTTCATCCGTTCCATCACTTGTTTTCCGGCCGCAATCACCTTTTCCCAATCCTGTCCTATCCGCATGCCCAGTGCAGCCTCGACCTCCGGCTCATTCGGAGTCGCCGCCGTCGCCCCGGAATATTCGAGCAGCCTGTAGCGTGAATCCAGAATCAACGGCACCGCCCGCCGCCGTCCTCGCTCATTCAGGGCGTTCACCAGGGCCGGACTTGCCGATCCGTATCCATAATCGGAAACCAGCAGCGCATCCGAGGCGCGCAGATATTCTCGCGCCGCGAGAAACAGCTCGCGCGTCAGATGCCGGGTGGGAGCCTGCTCCGGCTCGCGATCCACTCGCACTACCTGCTGGCGCGTGTTGTGCGTCATGCCTGCGAGAATGCGCGTTTTCGTCACGGTCGTGTAACTCTTATCTTTGAGCACTCCACTGACAGGAATTCGCTTGTGACGAAAAGCTTTCAGCAGCAGCCGACCCGGTTCGTCGTCGCCAATCGCTCCCACCGGCAGAACATTCACTCCCAGATCCGCCAAGTTATTCACCGCATTGGCGCCGCCGCCCGGCACGATGGTTCGTTCCCGGTGCTTCAGGATCAGGACCGGCGCCTCGCGCGACACGCGTGAAATCTCTCCGTAGACGAATTCGTCGGCCACCAGGTCGCCCAATACGGTAATCGTCACCTTGGGGAAAGCTTCGATGATCTTCCCCAGCCGCTCGACTTCCTTGCAACGTTTCATCATTCGAGGTCAATCGCCATGTCGCATTCAATCATCAACTGCCATGAAGTCGTTTGCGCAGGCTTGTTTCGCATCGTCATCTTAACTCGGCATTTTCTCACGACCGCTGCTGCCGGTCCTCGATCACTTGCAGCATGGCATCCAGGGCATTATCCGCATCCGCCAATTCCATTTTCACCGGAATCACGGCCAGCGGCGCAAGGGCCTCGAAATAGCCAGCTAAATTCACTGCATCTTTTTCTGTCGTCACAAACCCCCCGGCCTCGCTTCGCGAGCGAAGGTGCAAAAGATCGCGAACGTCTTTCTCGGTATATGCGTGGTGATCGCGAAAGAACGCTTCGGCGGCGGGTTCGATTCCTGCCGTCCGCAGTTGCAACACAAAATTCTGGGGCCGTGCAATGCCACAAAAAACCACCGGCCGCTCCGGAATGCTCGCGTCCTCGATCACGATGCCGCGCCGCAGCCTCCAGATCATCTTGCCGGCAACCGGGAAATCGCCTGCCGCAGCGCTGTTCGTCAGCACCACCGCGTCGGCGCGACACAGTGCGGTTAACCGTTCCCGCAATCTTCCAACCGGAAGCAACTGATCTCTGGCATCGTCGGGCGTCACCAGCACAACATCGAAATGGCGTGCCAGCCCGCGATGCTGAAAGCCGTCGTCCAGCAAATGAACTCGCGGACCGAGTCGCGCCTCGGCAAGCCTGCCCGCGTTGTATCGTTCCTCTCCTACCACGACGGGCGCCTGCAAACGTCGGGCGATCAGCAACGGCTCGTCGCCAAAATCGAGGGGCAAGCCCCCTGGATCAACCAGCACCACTCCCTGACTTTTGCGGCCGTATCCACGCGACAATACGTCAAAATCGATTCCGCGCCGCTTCAGCAATTCACCCAGCAGAATCACAAACGGAGTTTTCCCTGACCCTCCGGTCGAAAGATTTCCAATGCTGACCACCGGCCCTTGCAGCCGGCGTACTGGCAACAGCCGGCGGTCGTAGAGCAGGTTGCGTACTCCAACCACGCCGCCGTAGATGGCAGACAGGGGATGAACCCTCATGCCAGTACCAGCAGCTTTCGCAACTCGGCCAGGGTTCGTTCGGTCGCGCCCAGCTGCGACCGCATGGTGTCAGAGGC
>JASICF010000527.1 GCA_030044775.1 Candidatus Sulfotelmatobacter sp.
GCGACGCGCTTCACATTGCCCGAGCGAGCATCTCCAACGGCGAACACGCCGGGCAAGCTGGTTTCGAGCATTTGGGGCGGGCGTTGCAAGGGCCAGTGAAACTCGTGCAAGACTGGGTCGAGATCACGGCCGGTCAGAATGAAACCCTTGTTATCCATAGCAACGCAACCGTTCAGCCACTCCGTCCGGGGAACTCCTCCGGTCATGATGAAAACGTGGCGGATATGGTGCGTCGATTTTTCACCCGAGTTCTTGTCCTGCCAGGTGACGCGTTCGAGCTGAGTCCCGCCTTCCAGTTGGACAATCTCGGTGCAGTAATGCATCTCGATTGCGGGATTCTCTTCGATCCGCTGAATGAGATAGCGCGACATGGTGTCGGAGAGCTGATTCGAGCGAACCAGCATGTGCACCTTGCCTCCGAATTGCGACAAGTAGACCGCGGCCTGCCCGGCAGAATTTGCGCCGCCGACAACGATCACATCCTCTTTTCCGCAGACCTGCGCCTCAATGAAAGTTGCACCGTAATACACTCCCTGCCCCTCAAACTTGGCCAGGTTCTCAATGGTCGGCTTGTTGTATTGCGCTCCGCTGGCAATCACCACGGTTTTCGCGCGAATCACCTTGCCGCAATCGACGCTGACTTCATATGGGCGCCGTTCGCAATTCAATTGTGTGACGTTGTTCGCGATCAAGACCTTGGCGCCGAATTTCTGCGCCTGCGTGGCCGCGCGCCCCGCCAATTCCTGTCCGCTAATTCCCGTGGGAAAGCCGAGGTAGTTTTCAATTCTGGAGCTTGAACCTGCCTGCCCGCCGGGCGAGTCAGACTCGATGACGAGCACGTCCAACCCCTCCGATGCGCCGTAAACCGCCGCGGCTAATCCTGACGGTCCCGCGCCAACCACGACCACGTCGCGCACGTCCGCGGCCGCGATGCTCTCGTTCAATCCCAGGCAGCGCGCAAGTTCCTTGATCGACGGATTGCGCAACACGTCGCGGTTATTGCAGATCACGACAGGGACATCATCGACGGTGACATGGAAGTGATCGAGCATTTCCTGCGAAGTCGAATCGGTATCGAGATCAACATAACTGTGGGGGTGACCATTGCGCATGAGAAATTCGCGCAGGCGAAGTGTTTGCGCCGAATGCCGCGAGCCGAGCAGGATTACATTGCCCTGGCCGCGATTGATCAGCATGACGCGCCGGATGATAAAGGCGCGCATGAGAATCTCGCTCAACTCAGCATCTCGTGCGACGAGAGTGCGTACATCCTCGCTGCTTAGCTCCAGAAATTCGCCGTCGGTCTTAACCCGGCCGCGCATCAGAGCGGTGCGTCCGGAGATCAGGGTGATTTCTCCGGTGAAGTTTCCGGCTTCGTGGGTGACGACGAGACGTTCGCCGTGCATGTCGGGCTGCAAGACTTCCATACTGCCGGAAAGCAGCACGAAAAATGGCATGTTGCGGTCGCCGGGCTCAAAAAGGATCTCGCCTTTCTTTACCTTCCGCACCTTGCCCAACGGGCGAACACGGTTGAGTTGTTCGTCGGTCAACTTAGGAAACGCCTGGCCGGCGGTATCGAAGATGAAGGGCGTCAATTGTGCGGCCATATTTTTCTCCGGAAGAACTCTTTCGAATCGTGGGAAGTGCTGGACCCCAGACGATAATAGACGATTGCGGCCCGGCTGTGGCTTCACGGCTTCCCATCGAGGTTTGTTAAACTCGCAGAAGTGAACTTCTCTCTTCGCCAAAAAAATCTGCGGCTACAGCTGGGCGAATCCGAGATCGATGCCCTCCTGGTCAGCCATTTGCCCAATATCCGGTATTTGTGCGGATTTACCGGCAGTGCCGGTTTTTTGCTGGTTTCGGAACGTGAAAAGGTTTTCTTCACCGATTCCCGGTACCGGAAGCAGGCGCAGGAGCAGGTGAAGGGGGCCAAGGTCATCATCGCCCGAAATGCCGTACTGAAAGCGGTTGGCGATTGGATTCGCGATCGCCGCAGGCGCTGGAAACTTGGCATCGAAGCCGAGCATCTGACCGTTGCCGAAAGGAAGCGTCTGCTCGAATTCCTGCCCTCAGGCCTGCGCCTACGGACCGCGCCCCCACTGGTCGAGCGCGCTCGTATGGTGAAAGACATCGAAGAACTGCGGCTTATTCGATCCGCCGTGCAACTGGGAGCGGCGCTATTCGACCGGGCGCTGGAAGTGATCAAGCCGGGAGTGAAAGAAGTCGAGGTCGCAGCTGAAATGGAATACGAGGCTCGACGAGGTGGGGCGGAGGGTATGTCCTTCCCAACTATCATCGCATCCGGCGCAAGGTCGGCGTTGCCGCATGGCAGGGCGAGTGAACAATGCATCGCTCCCGGCGGATTCGTGGTCTGTGATTTCGGTGTTATACTCGCTGGTTATTGTTCGGACCAGACTCGCACTGTATGGGTCGGGCTTGAGTTGGAGAAGGCGCGAAGCGCCTACTACGCGGTTAAAGCGGCGCAGGAAGCTGCAATCGCGGCTGTGCGACCAGGAATCACTGTCGGAGATGTTGATTCTGCCGCGCGGAAAGTTCTTGCCAAGTCCGGCTTTGGCCGTTATTTTACGCATTCCACAGGCCACGGCGTGGGCTTAGAGATCCACGAACCGCCCAGAGTGGCTGCCGCGCAGACCGAAGTTCTGAAGCCGGGGATGGTCATCACGATTGAACCTGGCATATACTTCCCCGGCGAATGGGGCATTCGAATCGAGGACATGGTGGCCGTCACGGATGGCGGCTGCGAAGTATTGACGCCGACTGGCAAGGATTTTGTGGCGGTTTAGTCTTCTTAGTATAGTTTTCCGGCGTTCGTCTTCCGGCGTTTTCCGGCATTCCAGTGTCCGGGCAAATACCGCGGAAGTTTCCGGTGTTTAGTTGTTTCGGTTGTTGCTTCGGCGCGGTAATGATGGCAGGCAGTCCCACCGTACGCGAATGAATCAAAAAGAGCTGAAAGAACTCATTGAGTTCTTAATCGAGAAAGACATTGCCGAGTTCGAATTAGAGCGCGGCGATGTCAAGGTGAAGATCAAACGGGGCCAGGCGGCTATCGTGCAGGCACGCACGGACGTGCCCTTTGTGGCTCTGCCCGCAGTTGCCACCGCGGCACAGATCGCCGCGCCCCTCGCGCCTAACGCGGTCGTTGCGCCCCCACCCCAGCAGGCTCCGGAAGAAAACCTTCACATTGTGAAATCCCCGATCGTCGGAACGTTCTATGAGTCGCCATCGCCGGGTTCGCCGCCGTTTGTCAAAGCCGGCGATGTGGTTGAAGTGGGGCAGGTGCTTTGCATCGTCGAGGCGATGAAGTTGCTGAACGAGATCGAGTCAGACGTGGCGGGCGAAGTGGTAAAGAAGCTGGCGAACAACGGACAGCCAATCGAGTACGGGCAGGAGTTGTTCGCGATAAGGCAGAAGTGAGAGCGGGACCACATTGTTGATTGTTGATTTTTGATTGCTGATTGAGCGCCACGAGGCCGTGGACAGGTTTTCAATCATCAATCAACAATCACCAATCAACAATTTTTTTAACGGTCAATAACCATTGTTCAAGAAGATTCTTATTGCTAATCGCGGAGAGATTGCCCTGCGCATTATTTGCGCCTGCAAGGAACTGGGCGTGCGCACCGTAGCCATTTACAGCGAAGCGGATCGGCACTCTCTACATGTGCGTTTTGCCGACGAAGCCATCTGCATCGGCCCACCGCAACTGGCTCTGAGCTATCTGAATATACCGGCGGTGATCAGCGCCGCGGAAATAGCCAATGTCGATGCCGTGCATCCCGGCTATGGTTTGCTGGCGGAAAATGCCAATTTTGCCGAGGTATGCGAAACCAGCGCAATCAAGTTTATCGGGCCGCGCCCGGAAGTGACGCGGCTGATGGGAGAAAAAGAAAAAGCGCGAGCTGCAATGAAACGCGCGGGCGTGCCGATTCTTCCCGGCTCGGACGGAATCGTGGCTTCGGAAGATGAAGCCCTCGAATGGGCGCGTCAGGTGGGTTTTCCCGTAATTCTGAAAGCTTCGGCAGGCGGCGGGGGGCGCGGAATGCGCATCGTCCGCAGCGCCGAGGAGTTGCCGGGATTGTACAAGGCCGCGCAGTCCGAGGCCGCCGGAGCATTCGGCAACGGCGACCTGTATATGGAGAAGTATGTCGAGCATCCTCGCCACATCGAGTTCCAGATCCTGGCGGATGAGCACGGCAGCGTGATCAGCCTGGGCGAACGCGAGTGCTCGATCCAGAGGAGGCATCAGAAACTGCTGGAGGAATCGCCCTCAACCCAGGTAACGCCGGAGTTGCGCCAGCAAATCGGCGCGGTTATCTGTAAATCGCTCAGCGAAATCGGATATACCAACGCGGGGACGATTGAGTTTCTCATGGGCCGGGACCGCAGCCTGCACTTTATCGAGATGAACACGCGCATCCAGGTCGAGCACCCGGTGACGGAGATGGTTACTGACGTCGATCTGGTGAAAAGCCAGATCATGATCGCCGCGGGCGCGCGCATGAACGAAGTTCTGATGGGCCCAATCGTGCATCGCGGGCATTCGATCGAGTGCAGGATTAATGCGGAGCATCCGGAAAAGTTCACGCCATCGGCGGGGAAGATCACGGCGTTCAATCCTCCCGGCGGAACGGGAGTGAGGGTAGATACGGCGTTATACGCCGAGGGAGTGATTCCTCCCTATTATGATTCGCTGATTGCGAAGCTCGTAGTGCGCGGCAAGGACCGGCCCGAGGCCATTTCGCGCATGTCGCGGGCCCTGGAGATGTTTATTGTGGAAGGCGTGCACACGACGATTCCACTGCACCGCAAAATTCTCGCCGATACGGATTTCCGGGCAGGAAAGTTTGATACGGGGTTTATCGAGAGATTTTTGGCGAAAGGGAAGTAGAGGGCATCGAGATTGAATCAGAAGGCTTCGCGTACGGCCGAAGGTCCATCACAGAACCTGGTTCTGACAGCTCGTGGCGTCGTGCGCCCAGCGCATTGCGACCACATGGAGCACATGAATGTGATGTGGTACACGGCGAGGTTCGATGAGGCCACGTGGCATCTGTTTCGCATGATCGGAGTTACGCCGTCTTACATGCGTACCCAAAAGAAAGGTATGGCCGGCGTGCAACAGGACACGACCTACAAGCAGGAGCTTTTCGCCGGAGACCTGATTACGGTTTGGTCAAGGATTTTGGAGATGCGGGAACGAGTGATCCGCTTCTATCACGAGATGCGAAATGAAGAGACGCAGGCCGTGGCGGCGACTACCACGCTGACCGCGGTTCACCTTGACCGCGTGACGCACAAGGCCTGCCCGTTTCCGGCGGAGATTCTGGAGCGTGGCCACCGGGGAATGACTGGTGTGAAAAAACCTTGAAGCGGCACACCTTCCCTGTGCTAACGAAACGCTTGCTATCGCATCTGACCCTGTTGAAAGGATTCAACCAAGATGAAATCCAGCAAGGTTATGGTATTTCTGCTGGTCGCTCTCGGCGTAATACTCGCTGTTCCATTGCACGCGCAAACCGGCTCGAATCCAGCACTGCTTCCGCAGCGCGATGGCTCGCACGACTTTGATTTTCTGATCGGCGACTGGAAGGCTCACGTCCGCCGCCTGCCGGACCGGCTCAACAATTCCGATGTCTGGATCGAGTACGACGGTATTTCGAACCACCATAAACTTCTCGACAGCAATGCCAACTTCGAGCAGTTTGAAGTCTGGAGCACCGACAAGAAGCTTCACATCAAGGGGCAAACGCTCCGGCTTTACAATCCCACGTCGCGCCAGTGGAGCATCTATCTGGTCGATCTTGATAATGGAACTCTCAGCCTGCCGCCGGTGGTCGGCTCGTTCACCGGGAATCGCGGGGAGTTTTTCGATCAGGAAGATTTCAAGGGCCGGGCCATCCTCGTGCGCTACGTGTGGCTGAACATTTCGCCCAAATCAGCCCGGATGGAGCAATCGTTTTCGCCGGATGGAGGCAAGACCTGGGAAGTGAACTGGATTTGCGAGTTGTCGCGATAGTCGCATCACGGTCAAGCGCGTACATTCGATTCCCACCCTGTCGCTCCAAAGTTCGGAGCGACGAGGGTGGGGCAACCGCTTCTGGCGCTTATCTCGGGCGACCCCTTCTCAAAGCGGATAGACTAAAGCCGACAGATGGTGCAACTTCCTCGTTTGTACGCCATTCTCGACGCCGCTTTCTTTTCAAGCGATAAAGCCATGCATGCCGCAGCGGAGGAACTCGCATCCGCAGGCGTGACACTCATCCAGTACCGGAATAAGTCCACGAATGCGCGCGAGATGCTGGAACAGGCGGTGGAATTGAGGGAACGCCTCGATTCCCATGTTCCGCAAAAGAAGCGAGACATGGGGCACGCAGGACTGGGATCGGGCACGCAAGATCAAAATTCCCACCCTGTCGCACAGAACGCGACAAGGGTGGGGCAGCCGAATACCCGATCCGGAAATAATTCCATCAAGCTCATCATGAATGACCGCGCAGACCTCGTGCTTATTGCCGAGTTCGACGGCGTTCATGTGGGCCAGGACGATCTTTCACCCGCGTCCGTCCGCAAGATGATCGGGCCGGACCGATGGTTGGGAGTCTCGACTCATAATCCGGAGCAGCTCGTTGAAGCCAACCAAACCTCGGCGGATTATGTTGCCATCGGTCCGGTTTTCGCAACGTCGAGCAAGGAAAAGCCTGATCCGGTTGTCGGCCTTGAAGGGGTGCGCCGAGCGCGGCAACTCACCCGTAAGCCGCTGGTCGCGATTGGAGGAATCACGCGGGCCAACGCAGCCTCAGTGATTGAGGCCGGGGCCGACGCAGTGGCGGTGATATCCGACTTGTTAAGGGACCCAGGCAAATCAGCAGAAGAATTTTTGCGCATTCTGAGGTAAAGTTCTCAGGGATTGTGAATGCTTCGTTTGCCATGCTGAAGAGAATCGAAGGATCGATGGTTTTGCCTTCCACCCAGAAACTGCATGGATCCTTCGCCGCAAATTCCGCGGCTCAGGATGACAAATCCGATTTGGAGGCAACCTGAGCACACCGACAACACAGCCATCGGCAAAAACCGACTGGGAAATTCATAGTCACCAAGATACGGAATTGGTGAAGGGCCTTGGCCTTACCAGTTCCACCATGCTGGTGATGGGCTCGATGATCGGGTCGGGCATTTTTATTGTTTCCTCCGAAATTGCCCGGGAAGTCGACTCGCCGGCTCTGTTGATCGCCGCCTGGGCGGTGACCGGATTCATGACCATCGTAGCTGCACTCAGCTACGGCGAACTTGCCGCCATGATGCCGCGCGCGGGCGGGCAATATGTTTACCTGCGGGAAGCGCTCGGACCGCTGTGGGGATTTCTTTACGGCTGGACACTGTTTCTGGTGATTCAGACAGGAACGATTGCGGCGGTAGGCGTGGCGTTCGGAAAATTCCTCGGGATTTTCTTTCCGTCGATTTCTTCTACGCATTGGATTCTTCATCTCTGGAAGGTGCCGCCGATCCCGATCGGCCCCATGGTTCTCGGCAACATGGATGTGGGCGTCAATACCCAGAACCTGGTTGCGGTTCTGGTTGTCATCTTTCTCTCGATTGTGAACATCTTCGGGTTGAAAACCGGAGCAATCATTCAAAATGTGTTTACCGCGGCCAAGGTTTGCGCCTTGCTGGGATTGGCGTTCCTAGGGCTGGCGCTCGGCCGAAACGCCCAGGCCCTTGCCGCGAACTTCAGCGGGCATTTCTGGCACAACGCCGCGCTGGGGGCGCGACACGCGGTGCAGGTGGGGGTGGGTGGGCCGATCGTCGTGGTGGGCACGCTCACCATCATTGCCGTAGCCCAGACGGGTTCATTATTTTCGGCTGACGCCTGGAATAACGTGACGTTCACGGCGGGCGAGGTTAAGAATCCCAGCCGAAATCTGCCTCTTTCCCTGGCGCTAGGAACCGGGGTGGTGATCGCACTCTACATCGCCTGCAATTTTGTTTACCTGAACATGCTTCCGCTTGATGGCGCCCCGGGAGCGGCGACCATTCTGCAGCGGGGAATCAAATATGCCGCGGAAGACCGCGTCGGCACGGCTGTGATGACGCAGATGTTCGGCCCGCTCGGCGGATTCCTGATGGCGGCGGCGATTCTCGTTTCCAGCTTCGGCTGCGACAATGGGCTGATTCTTTCCGGGGCACGGGTTTATTACGCGATGGCCAAGGACGGTTTGTTCTTCCGCGCCGTCTCCCGCCTGCATCCTAGATATAAGACGCCCGCGGTTTCGCTCATGGTGCAGATGGTCTGGGCGTGCGTTCTGTGTCTTTCCGGCAGTTACAGCCAGCTTCTGGACTACATTATTTTCGCGGTGCTGGTGTTTTATATTTTGACGATTCTCGGATTATTCATTCTGCGCCGCACGCGCCCGGACGCCCCGAGGCCCTATCGGGCGGTTGGTTATCCGGTGCTGCCGGCGGTGTATATTGTCATGGCTTTATTTATCGACGTCGTCCTGCTCCGCTACAAGCCGCAATACACCTGGCCGGGATTGATTGTGGTCTTGCTTGGGATCCCGGTATATTACGCGTGGTCGAGCGGCGCACGGCAGAATCCGCGCGCCTCAACTTAGCGAGACCAAGGAGAAGTTCAGCATGGCGAATCTTTTCGCTAAAAAAGATCTATCCGCCTTGATGAAGGAAGCCTCGGAGAGCGACGAGCACAGCTTGCGCCGCGCCCTGGGACCGATCAATCTGCTGACCCTGGGAATTGGGGCAATTATTGGCGCGGGAATCTTTGTCATCACGGGACAGGCGGCGGCCCAGTTCGCCGGCCCGGCAATCGTGATTTCGTTCGTGCTGGCAGGGGTTGCCTGCGCATTCGCGGGTCTTTGTTATGCGGAGTTCGCTTCGATGATCCCTATCGCCGGTAGCGCGTACACCTATTCTTACGCGACGCTCGGTGAATTGGTGGCCTGGATTATCGGCTGGGACCTGATTCTCGAGTATGCCTTCGGCGCAGCGACGGTAGCTGTGGGCTGGAGCGGTCATTTCCGGGCTTTTCTAAGAGACCTGGGCATGGGACTGCCGGAGATGCCGACTTCCAACTTCACTCTTTTCGGCATGCCCGTGCACTTGAAATACGATTACATCGGATTTCTGGTGATCATTGCGATCACCGCGATTCTGGTGATCGGGATTAAAGAGTCGGCGAACTTTACTACCGCCATTGTCATCCTCAAAGTGGCAGTCGTTTGCATGTTCATCGCGCTTGCCACGGCGTTCTTATACTCGCATTCCTGGCAGCCGAATCATTGGACTCCATTTATTCCTCCGAATACCGGGACGCGAGGAGAATTCGGATGGTCAGGAATTCTGCGCGGGGCGGGTGTAGTCTTCTTCGCTTACATCGGCTTCGACGCGGTTTCGACGGCCGCGCAGGAGGCCAAGAATCCCAAGAGGGACATGCCGTTTGGCATTCTGGGTTCGCTCGTGATCTGCACGATCCTTTACATATTGGTTTCGGGCTTGCTTACGCGGCTGGTGCCTTATAACCAGCTCAATGTTCCCGACCCCGTGGTCGTGGGCATTCGCGTTGCCGGCCAGCAGTGGGCCACGTTCCTCGTCGAACTGGGAGCGATTGCCGGCCTGGCCACGGTGATGCTGGTGATGCTGCTCGGCCAGTCACGCGTCTTCTATTCGATGTCACGTGATGGATTGCTCTGGCCCTGGGCCTGCAAGATTCATCCTCGTTTTCGCACGCCATATCTCAGTTCGATCGTAGTAGGAGTTTTTGTTGCGATCCTGGCCACACTGGTTCCGCTGAGCGTCCTCGATGAAATGACAAGCGTAGGCACATTGCTTGCGTTCGTGCTGGTGAGCGCAGGTGTTTGGGTCATGCGCAGAAGCCATCCGGAGGTTAACCGTCCGTTCAAAACGCCGCTCGTGCCCCTGGTACCCATTCTTGCGATCGTCTTTTCCGGGCTGCTCATCGTCTCTCTCTCCTACTGGACGCAGTTGCGGCTGATTGTGTGGCTGGTGATCGGCCTGATCATCTACTTCAGCTACGGGCGAAAGCACAGCAAGGTGCAGGCGTTGCGCTCGGAGTCGATGGAGCGGAAACCCACACCTACAATGGCAGATTAGCCGGGAAACAGTTAAGACCCTCTGCGCAGCGCAGAGGGTCTTTTCGTCTGCGAAGAAAATCGCAATCGCCCCCCAGCCGACGACAAGAGTGACAAGCAATCTGATGGCTCTCGCCACGATACACTGATCACAGACGTATGAAGATCGTATCCGCGAACGAAATGCGAGCCATCGATCGCATCACCAGCGAAGGTTTCGGGGTGGCTTCGCTCGATCTCATGGAGAATGCCGGCGCAGCGGTTGCGGAGTTCATACTCTCACGACATTTGGCGGCAACGCGGATCACCGTTTTCTGCGGTAAAGGAAATAACGGTGGCGATGGTTTCGTGGCCGCTCGGCGGCTGCACGAGCGAGGCAGCCGGGTGGAAGTGATTTTGCTCGCCGATCCCGCTGAACTACGTGGCGATGCAGCGATTATGTTCCGCAAGCTGCCGTTTCGCCCTATGACAGTTCAGTCCGTGAAGGAATTAAGAGGTGAACGCCTGCGCCAGGTGCTCACCGCCGACCTCTATCTCGACGCGATTCTCGGTACTGGTTTCAAGCCTCCCGTCGCCGGCCTTTATGCGGATGCAATCGAGGTAATGAACAAGAGCCACGTCCCGGTTGTTGCGGTCGATATTCCTTCCGGCGCCGATGCCGATGCGATGCACGCCGCGCCGGCGGGGAGGGCGCGTGCCGATGCAATTATTACCTTCACCGCGCCGCGCCCGGCGCACGTGTTCGGTTCATTGGCAAGCGGCCCAACGGTCGTCGCCCCGATCGGCTCACCGGAGGAAGCGATCGTCTCCGATCTGCGACTAAGTGTAACTACGCCGACAGACATTGCGGCATTCATCGCACCTCGTCCGGCCGATTCAAACAAGGGGAGCTTCGGCCATGTGCTCGTGATTGGAGGCTCGACAGGAAAGGCCGGCGCGGCGGCCATGGCCGGAATTTCCGCGCTGCGCATGGGGGCCGGGCTTGCCACGGTAGCAACGGCAAAATCCGTACTCGGCACCGTTGCCGGGTTTCATCCCGAGTTGATGACCGAGCCTTTGCCCGAGACTGACGCGGGCACGATCTCAAAATCCGCGCTCGACACGATTGAGCAGCTGACAAAGGGCAAGACGGTGGTCGCAATTGGCCCTGGGATTTCACGCAATCCGCAAACCTCGGAACTGGTGAGGAATCTGATTGCGAAACTGCAGGTTTCAACCGTGCTTGACGCGGACGGGCTGAACGCGTTTGAAGGCCGAGCGAGCGAGTTGAATGGCAAAGGGCGCACTCTCGTGATTACGCCTCATCCGGGAGAAATGGCTCGTCTGGTTGGTTGCAGCATCGCCGATGTCCAGAAAGATCGGCTGGCCGTGGCTCGCGCGTTCGCCCGCGATCACGATCTGATAGTTGTCCTTAAAGGCCATCGCACTCTGGTGGTTCAATCTAATGGCGAGGCCTGGGTCAATACAACTGGCAATCCCGGCATGGCGACCGGAGGCACGGGCGACATCCTTACCGGGATGACGGCGGGAATGCTGGCGCAATTTCCAAAGAATGCCTTTGCGGCAGTGACTGCCGCGGTTTACTTGCACGGCCTGGCAGGGGACGTGATGCGCGACCAATTCGGCGAGCATTCCCTAATCGCCACCGATTTGCTCGCCGGCCTGCCCGAGGCATTCCGCCGCACAAGGCTGAAGGCGCAAGAGGAGACTGTTGAGTTCTGATTGCTGCGCGGGCGGTAAACTCTCAGCACCACTTCCCGCTTGGCCGTTGGGACATTAGCGATATAGTAATCACCCGCATGTGTCTCAGAATCCGGTGTTTTCGGGCCAAAAGCCGCGGCTGGCGTGGGAATCGGGCACTCGGCTTCCGTAATCTATTACCGCCTTTGCAGGAATGGGATAGTGGCGCTACCTTATGACGCACTTCCCTCAACCGCACTCTTCGCGGCGAGCGGCTCGGGTTCAGCTTGGAGATTCTGTTCTGGCTGCGATCCGTTTAGAAGATGGCCGCCGCACAAAAGCAAAACTTCAAACCATTTCGGCGACCGGCGGATTGCTCCATCTGCCAGCTTCGCTGGGGCAAGGCGATTTTGTCGAAGTTGCCTTCCAAACGCAATCCGGTCCCGTGCATGGCATGGCCGAACTGCTGAGTCCCACGAAAAAAGCGAGCGGAGGCGTGCTGCAACCATTCCGCTTCGTTGCGCTTGAAGACGATGATCACCGCCGCTTGCGCACGTCGCTCGACCATGTGACCGATCAAAACGTGCTCGGCCTGAAGTCAGCTCTGCTCAATGTGACCAGAACGATTTAGACTCGCGAAGTCGAAGCGAGAGGATCGAAGCGGTACGGATACGAAGCGCTCTCGTTATACTGGTCGGGGCTGAAGCGTTGATGCTGGATCTCATCGAACCGCGCCGCGACCGGATGATTCGCGAAATCACCACAGATTCGCCGGAGGAAACGATCGCCTTCGGACGAAGTCTCATCGAACTGCTTGCACCGCCGAAGCTGGTTCTGCTGCGCGGCGACCTTGGTGCCGGAAAAACCACTCTGGTCAAAGGAATTGCCGCTGGGTTCGATGCAGCGGACCCAGAGGACGTCACCAGCCCCACCTTTACCCTCGTTCACGAATATCGCGGCCCGAAAGTGACCGTGTATCATATCGACCTTTACCGCATTGATACCCAACGCGAGCTGGATACGTTGGCGCTGGACGATCTGCGTGCGGATAAGTCGATTCTGTTGGTCGAGTGGGGCGAGAAGTTCCCGCGTTTCGTTCGCGAACGCGAGGTGGAGATTGCCCTTGATCGCGAGACCGAAACCCGGCGCAAAATCTCGGTTGTAAGCTAAACATGACAACATGAAAAATTTCTTCCTGGTGGCGTTCACTCTTTATTTCGCGCTGCCGGCTTTCGCTGGGCAACCTGATTGGTGCAAGAAACTTCCGCGTCCCGCCTATGCCAAGTTGGTGAAGGTTCCTATCGCCGACAATTGGTTCGAGGTCTATAAAATTCGCTCTGGCGTCTTCGCGATCTACGAACCGCATCAGTTCGAAGAAGTCATTTCCTACCTGATTCTGGGCAGCGACCGGGCTTTGCTTTTTGATACCGGAATGGGCATCGGCAACATCAAGGCCGTGGTCGCGGGATTAACCGACCTGCCAGTCATCGTACTAAACTCGCACACCCACAATGACCATGTCGGCGACAATTGGCGCTTCGACAACATCTACGCCATGGATACGGATTTTACCCGCGATAGCGCGCGTGGCTCCAAGGCTGACGCACAAGCCGAACTCGCGCCGGGTTCGATCTGTGGTGCCTTGCCAGCAGGCTTCGACGCGAAGGATTATTCGACCAAACCCTTTCACGTTTCGCGCTGGCTGCACGATGGGGACGCCATTGCGCTTGGCGGGCGCACTCTGAAAGTGATCGCCGCGCCGGGCCATACTCCGGACGCGATTGCGCTGCTCGACGAGAAAAACGGCTTGTTGTTCACCGGGGACTCTTTCTATCTTGGCCCCATCTATTTGTATCGTCCAGAGACCGATCTGGATGCGTATGTCGCTTCGATGAAGAAACTGGCAGCACTGACGCCGCATCTGCAACTGCTGCTGCCGTCGCACAATACGCCGGTCGCCGACCCCAGTTATCTCGAGAAAGTGGTGACGGCCATCCAGCAGATGCAACGCGGCCAGATAAAGCCGGTCGCCCACGACGGAAACGTCGAATACGAATTCGGGGACTTTTCGTTCCTGATGAGTCAGGGCGCGCGTTGGCAAAATGGAAAGCAGTAGCCCGGAATTGCCGACAAACCTGTCTTTCCGCTGGTCCGGTTCTGTGGTAAAGTCTAGGGCCGTGCTAACATCGAGGTCGGGGTGTCCTGTCTGAGAGGATGGCATATGGCAGGTGGCTCGGGGCGCGCCGGGGTTTTCTTCCTTACTTTCATCGCAAGTCTCCTCCTGGCCTGTAACGCAACCGCACAGAAAGTTGGCGGAGCAGGCGGCGGGGCCGGAGTGTCGGCGGGCTACAACCTCGGCACGCCTGGTGGAATCAATCCCGCGTATTGCAATACTGGCATGGATTGTATGGGGCCTGAAGTCTCCGAAGTTCAGGCAGAGATCTACATGATGGATGTGTATACCATGCAGGCCCAGAAGCGCCATGCTCAACAGGAACAGCCATCGGAGGGTGTTTCCAAGCTGGATCTGAAAGCCCCGGGTTCAGCGCGAAAGGAATACGAGAAGGGTGTTTTGCTCCTGTTGCACCGGGACTTCAATGGCGCGGTCGCGCGCTTGTCGAAAGCGGTTCAGATTTATCCCTCATTCGTCGCCGCATACAACTCTCTTGGCAGAGCCTATATGGAGCTGGACAGCATCGAGAAAGCCCGGGACCAGTTTGCCCAGGCGACTGTCCTCGATGACCATCTGCCCAATTCGTTTTCCAATCTCTGCCATGCCGAGCTCGCACTCAAGCATTACCCGGCGGCCCAGCAGGCGATCAAAAAAGCGACGTCCTTATCGCCTTTGGATTTGGATCTTCTCCCGACTTTGGTTTACGCCGACGTAATGAACCGGGACTTTAAGGATGCCATCGAGACCGCACACAAAGTGCACCAGGGCAAGCACGATGGCGCCGCCATGGTGCATTTTTTTGCGGCGGCCGCTTGGCGCGAGCAGGGCAATCTTAACGAGATGGAAAATGAGCTGAAGACTTTTGTGTCTGAAGCTCCAAAGAGCCCGAGCGCCGAGAAGGCAAAGCAATTAATCGCCCAGATCGACGACATACGCGCCCATCCGCCAAAAACCACAGTTCTCCAGGTTACCGAAGAACCCAGCGAGGCCATGATTGCGGCCGAGCACGAGGAACAGAAGCAGATCGCGGAAGCGGAGAACCTATGCGTTGGCTGTTCCAACGAGGAGTCTGCCCAGCCACAAAGCGTAGCCCCACTCAATGCGCCAGCAGCCTTTCAGCCTCGGATCCAGAAGAGCGGCGACTATGGCTGGGTGCTTCGCAAAAGCGTGGACGAAGTCGCGGTTTTCTTCGCCGCTACCGAGCACGGAAAATCCGTCAACGACCTCACACAACAGGAAGTTGCGTTAAGAGACGATCACCAGCCGCCGCTGGCTGTAATGGATTTTCGCAACGAGGCGCAATTGCCGCTGCGGCTTGGGCTTGTCGTCGACTGCAGCGCCTCGGTCGTCGACCGATTCAAGTTCGAGCAAGCCGCTGCGGCCAGCTTTCTGCAGAAAATCCTGGTCAACAAGGATGATCTCGCTTTTGTAGTTGGTTTCTCCAACACCGTGCTGCAGGTCCAGGACTTCACGTCGGATAAGGACAAAATCTCGCGCGGCGTGGAACAGCTTGCTCCGGCCGGTGGTACTGCACTGTGGGATGCGGTGAAGTACGCAACCGAGAAACTTACTCAACGAGTAGAGCAGGAACCGGTCGCCAAGATTCTGGTGGTGATCAGCGACGGAAAAGATAATTCGAGCCAATCCACGCTCAAGCAGGCCATTCAAACCGCGGAACGCGGCGAGGTCATTGTTTACACCGTAAGCACCGCAGATGGGGACGACATCCAATACAATCGGGACACAGGCACTTCGCTTGTTTCCGTCGGCGATACGGCCTTGAGACTGCTGGCGCAACAGAGCGGTGGTTCTGCATTCTCACCGGGATCGATTAACTCTCTTAAACACAGCCTGGCAGAACTGGAGGAAGTGATCCGCAGCCGCTACCTCATTTCCTACAGGCCCGCGCATTTTCACCCTGATGGACGATACCGGTCGATTGAGATCAACGCGCAGAAGTCCGGGCACAAATTGCGGGTGTATGCCCGCAAAGGTTACTATTCACGCGCCGAAACGGCGGAGAACGAACCGCCTCTCCCGCTCAGAACCCCATGATGTTGTATCCGCAGTCGACGTAAATCACTTCTCCGGTGATGCC
>JASICF010000528.1 GCA_030044775.1 Candidatus Sulfotelmatobacter sp.
GCCTGGCAATCTGCCTTTCAGCAACGCAAGGGAAATCTCAAGTCACCGCCGACCGTCTTCTTCACTCCTCTAAAGAGCCACAGAACTGGCTCACGTATTCCGGCGATTATTCCGGACGCCGGTTCAGTTCTCTCGATCAGGTAAATACGAAGAATGCGCGTTCGCTCGTCGCAAAGTGGGTGTACCAAACCGCCGCAACGGGCAAGCTGGAAACGACTCCGTTAGTGGTCGATGGCATTCTTTACGCGACCGCGCAAGACGATCGCGCCTTCGCTCTCGACGCCCGCACCGGGCGGCCAATCTGGATGTTTCAGCACGAAGTCCCCGCCGATATTCGTCCCTGCTGCGGGCATGTGAATCGCGGGCTGGCGATCCTGGGCGACAAGGTTTTTCTCGGGACCCTCGATGCTCACGTGATTGCGCTCGATTCGAAAACCGGCAACGTGATCTGGGATGTTGTCGCGGCCGATTATCGCAAGGGATACAGCTTCACCGTCGCTCCACTCGCCGTGAAGAACCTCATCATCATCGGCGTATCCGGGGGCGAGTATGGCGTGCGCGGCTTCATCGACGCCTACGACGCTGACTCGGGCGAGCGCAAATGGCGCTTTTACACCGTACCCGGTCCTGGCGAGCCGGGACATGAAACATGGGAAGGCAATTCCTGGAAAGTTGGCGGCGCGCCCGCCTGGAACACCGGAACCTACGATCCAGCCACTGACCAGATTTTCTGGCCCACGGGCAATCCTGCCCCTTCGAATCGTGGCGAGGGCCGCGCGGGAGACAATCTTTATAGCAACTCTTTGCTGGCGCTTAATGCCGATACCGGCAAGCTGAACTGGTATTTCCAGTTCACCAAACACGATGAACACGATTGGGATGCAACCCAGGTCCCGGTCATGATCGAGTCAGAGAAGCCCGAATCAGGCGGCAAGCATCTCATTGCGCAGGCTAACCGCAATGGCTTTTTCTACGTGATCGACCGCACGACCGGAAAGCTGATTTCGGCAAACGCCTACGGCAAGCAGACCTGGAGCGACGGCAAAGACGCCGAGGGCCGCCCGATCGCAAATAAATCAGCTTCGCCAACGCTTGAGGGTCACACGGTTTGCCCGGGAGCGCTCGGCACTACAAACTTCATGGCGCCGGCGTATGATCCGCAGACCTCATTGTTCTATGTCACAGCACGCGATCAGTGCGATATTTTCTCAACCGCTCCACAACCCTACGAAGCCGGTCACGCCTATTACGGCAGCGCTTATTTTCCATCGGAGCAGGCCGAGCCCTATCGCGGATTTCTGAAAGCCATCGATCCAGCAACCGGCGAAATCAAATGGAAATTCGAGCACACTTCGCCCACCTGGTCGGGAGTGCTCTCAACCGCCGGTGGCCTGGTTTTTAGCGGCGATGCGGAAGGGAACTTCATCGCTTTCGATGCCGCAACCGGCAAGCCGCTGTGGCATTTTCAGATGGGCGGCGCAGTCTATGCCGCACCCATCGCGTTCGCAGTCGGCGGAAAGCAATATCTTGCCATTGCCTCCGGCAGCGCGCTCTACGCGTTCGGATTGCCCTAGAGAAAACCCTATTTGAAGTTCACCACCACGCCTGCGGAGAATCGCAAATTCCTTTCCTTGCTCTCGAAACCGCGAACCAGCGTGTCATTGAATGCAGTTCCGTAAAATGCGTTCAGGTTGATACTGTTGCGGTACCATTCCAATTGCATCGGCCGCAGCGAAATACGTCGTGACAGTTTGTAATCGAGCCCCCCTCCCGCGGCTATGGAAAAATCTGTAAAAGCGACGCCCGCTGAAGCAACCGGAAACTGCGTGCCGATCGGCGAATTCGAAGTCAGCGTGCCCGCGCTCAGGCTGGTCCGGTTCCAGCCAAATAAGCCATGCACAAACGGCGTTATCTTTTTCTCCTTCCTATAGGAAACCACCGGGCCCGCCATAATGGAATACGAACTGCCGGTTGGGATGCCCGTAACGCCAGGCCCTCCGATGAAGGGCTTGGTCATTGTGCCACTCACATCGATCACTGCTCCAACCAGTCTGCTGAAATTGTATTGCCCCTCCGCGCTCCAGCCATTGAAGTCCCTTTGCGGAATCAGGACTCTCGGATAAAGATTCAAGTCCACGTCAAGTGAAGTCGCATTCAGATTACCCAGCCCCTCAAAGATGAACATGTATCCGCCAAACACTTGCACCTTGGGCACAACTTCAGGAGCGGGAGCCGCCGGTACTGGCTCGTTAGGTTCCTGAGGCGCGGAGCCTTGAGTCTGTGAGTTCTGGGTTTGTGAAGTCTGGGTTTGTGAAGTCTGGTCTTGCGAACCCGGCGTTTGAGAATCCTGGCCCGGAGAACTCTGCGTCTGCGGGTCCTGGGTTTGAGAACTCTGGGAGGATGCAGTCGTACCAATCAGAAAGATGAAGGCGATAGCGGCAACAGCGGAGCGGGTCATGGCCATGGTCCATTTGAGATTACGCAATCAAGCCAACTCCTGCAAATCGCGGCAAAATCGATAGCGGCACAGTTTGAATTTCCGCAGATGCGTCATTTCGAAGGCCAGTGCTTGCCGCAGCGCACTTGGCTCGCTTCATCGATCAGGGTGCACGCGAACCAATAAACGCCTCAGCAAAGTAACAACGGCTCGCACCCTTGAGTACGAAACTCATGAGAACCGCATCCCGCGCCGAAAGATGCCTGCTCTGTTAAGCCAACGTAAAATTTTGTAAGAGTTCTCCTAAAATTACGGCTTTCGTTTGACTGCATCCCCTCCTCGTACTAATCTGCACTTACACCGGAAAGGAGGTGGTCGAATGACAAGTTCTGAATGTGGTAGTAGTTGTGGGAGTCTAAGACCAGGTGAGGTGGCTGCGACTTAGAGCTGGTTGCTCTAAGCGGGGCTCCGTGTGGCGCGGGCACTCTTGCCCGCGAAGCCGGAAGCTACAGTCCGCACACTAGCCGGTGAGTAGGATGAAGCATTTGCGTTGGTCGCGCAGCGCTTCGGTTGACGGGTTTGAAAGTTTTGTTTGCATGCCCGCAGCCTTCAGTCCTGGCCCGGGAGTTGCCGTAGAGGCCACGTAGAGTGACCACCTCTTGGTCAATCCCAATCAGTCCACCGGACGGCCCGCAGGTTCGACAAAAACTTGCGGGCCGTTTGCTGTTCAGCAAGGACACCGAGCCAACGGGCACGGTTGGATTAGCGTCGCCGAGATGGTCCCTTTCCCGAAGCCTCGGATCCAGCTGGTTCACGGAACGGTTCCACGGAAATACGCTCGTAACGGACGTCCAATACGGTGAGGTTTTCCGTGCCGCCCGGCAAATGAAGGACCACGCTGTCACCCGCTTCCGACTTCATCAGCGCGCGCCCCAGCGGTGACACCCAACTGATGTGGTTGCGGTTGAGATCGACCTCGTCGGTTCCGACGATACTCACCACGCGCTCGGCTCCCGCGGCGTTGGCATAGCGCACGGTCGCTCCAAAGAATGCCCTCGTCGCCGCCTGTCCCGCTCTCGGAGCTTCCGGGTCCACCACTTCTGCGGCTTCGATGCGCTTGGTGAGAAAGCGAATCCGCCCATCGATCTGCCGCAGCCGCCGCTTGCCGTACTGATAGTCTGCGTTTTCACTGCGATCGCCGTTGCCGGCAGCCCACGCCACCACCTCCGTCACAGCCGGGCGTTCCCGGGTGAGCAGAAACCGGTGCTCATCTTTGAGCCGCTCGAGCCCGCTCGGCGTGATGTAGTTCTTGACTGGCGTCGCGGGAACGTCCGGTCTTGGTTTTCTCGTGAAGCCTTTTCGCATCTTGTAGTCTTTTCAGGACGAATCATGCAGGTGCACCAAGGAACAGGGTGCATCCCGATAATCTGGTTTCATCAGCAACGAAAAAGGCCTCGCTAGGGGCGAAGCCTTCTGCAGTTTCCACCAAACTGCCAAATGTCCTTGGGGTCGAGTCTTACTCTTGCTTCCTGTTAGCAACCCCGGAGCGGCAATCAACAGGAAGCGAACATCGCTCCGAGTTGCTGCTGTCTACCAAGGTAAGCGCGTGCCGGTTACGCGAGTCCTCACGACCCCGTTTGGACTAGATCGCTCGCCAGCCAACGATGGCCCAAACGGACTGGACGCTGGCGAAACTCCAGAATAACACACTTGCGGTCGTTGCGACGCCACTCGCTGTCGGGTCGCATACAGTGAACCCTGTACGTGATAAAATGGTGGGTGTCAAATTTTGCAAAAGGAGCGTTTTCATGGCTCTGGAGCATTAAGCGTTAGAGGTTAGAATGGCAAAGCGAGACGAACAGAAGGCGAAGTCCAACGGAAACGGCCAGAACACTGTTCAGGGTTTCGTGTTCGGCATCAACTTGAAGGGCACTGAGAGCGTGGTCATGGAAGGCATCCGAGCCTTCACACAGGCCATGGAGAAGAGCGGCGTAACGCTGGCACCGCCGGTCACTCGACCTGCCCTCAACCCCGGCGACAAGAAAGCCGGAGCAGCAGTCATCGAACAAGAGCGCGACGAAGTTGTTGACGAGACTCCTGAAAAGACTCTGGAAACCGAAGTCGAGCAGGAAGAAACCGATTCAGTCAGCAACGGCACCAAGCCCACGCGCCGGGTTCCCAAGACGCCGGAAGTTAAGAACGACATTGACTTCAACACGGGCACGGTTACGCCGTTGAAGGAATTTGTCGCGCAGAAGAATCCTACCGACAATTACGAGCGGTACGCGACTCTTGCTGTCTGGTACAAGGAGAACCACGCGCTG
>JASICF010000529.1 GCA_030044775.1 Candidatus Sulfotelmatobacter sp.
GTTCGACGGGCGGAAGAGAGTGTGCCGCGCCGCAACCTCATGTACTGGAGCTCCAAAGAGAATCGCTGGAAACCCGTACCTCCGCCCAACGCGGCGGTGATGAAAGCGGCGCGTTCTGCGGCTGCTGAGGTTAGTCAATATCTTGGCCGAGAGTCGGCCAAATCCGCAAACGCCAGAATCGTTGCCGCGAACTTCGGGGGGATGGCAGCATCGGCCACTTCTACCGATATCGGCAGCGCGATCGAACAGGCCGCGGCCAGGCATAACGTTGACCCCAATCTGGTACGGGCTGTCGTGAAAGTGGAATCGAACTTCAATCCGAACGCGGTTTCCCGCAAGGGGGCGATGGGATTAATGCAGCTAATGCCGGCGACCGCGCGGCAGTTGAATGTAAAAAACCCTTTTGACCCTGAGCAGAACGTCGATGCCGGCGTACGCCATCTGAAACAGTTGCTCGAAAGCTACGGCGGCGACATCAAACTGACCCTCGCTGCCTACAATGCCGGCGCCGGCGCGGTGGCGCGCAGCTCCGGCGTTCCGCATTATGCGGAAACCCAGAACTATGTTCGCCGCATCACAAACCTGTACTACGGCGGTTCCGATTTCAACTCCGGCGCTTCGCACGATCCTGTCATCGTTCAGCGGGATGCGCATGGCGTGCTGTACATGAGCAACACAGAATAGTTGTCCGTTTGGCTTTGTCTCTCTGGCACCCAGGCAATTTGCCGTCGAAAAAACTGGAAAGAACGCACGTGGCTGGTTCCATTGAAGAGTTTATTGCGCCAGCGTGATCTGTGGTCGGCGTTTCTCGCATTCGCCGTTTTCGGCGCAATTGCAACGCCGACCGCTCATGCGCGCGCGCGACATTCCGATTCTTGGGCGCGGGAGCGTTTTGCCGCCGCCGAGCGCATGCGGGAAGCGCTGAACGGACGCCCGCCTGCCGAACGCACGCGCCACGATTATCAGCGGGTGTTGAACGCTTACCGGCTCGTTTATAACGGCGCGCCGTCTTCATCGAAAGCCGATCCTAGCGTAGTTGCGGTTGCGGAAACGCTCGTCGAAATGGGGCGCCGCTTCGACGATGACAAGATTCTGCACGAAGCGATCGCGCAGTATAGATTTCTTCGCCGCGAATACCCAGGCAGCAAATATCGCTTTGAGGCCTTATTTACCATCGGCGAAATCTATCAGGATGACCTGAACGACCCGCAATCGGCCCGCGCGGCTTTTCGGGAATTCCTCGGCCACTATCCTCACAACCGCCTTGCCGACGATGCCCGGCAGGCTGTCGCTGCTTTGAAACAGCCGGCGGCCAATGCTTCCGGAGGCGGGAAAGCCGCTCAGGAGAAATCATCTGACAAGAACAACGGCGAAAGGGATCTCGCGGAAACCGACGATGCTGGAGGCAAATTCGCGGGAGAAGCGAAATCGGAAAAGAATGATCGATCTTCGAATCAGGAAGCACCTGCGCTCGCCCGCGAATCGGCAAAAGAAGAATCCTTTCAGCCTCACCCGGGCCGTCTACCTCGGGTGACCAGCATTCGGCACTGGTCCACTCCCGATTACACGCGAGTGGCCATCGATCTCGATGACGACGTGCAGTTTACTTCGCAGCGCATTTCTCATCCGGCGCGCATCTACTTCGATCTCCGGGACACGCGGCTCGCCTCAACACTCGTGGGCAAGAGTTTCGATGTGGATGACGGTTTTCTCAAGAAGGTTCGGGTTGCGCAGTTTGCGCCGCGCCAAACGCGCATCGTGCTGGAAGTCGATAATCTCTCCGATTACGATGCCTTTCTTCTGCCGAATCCTTCGCGGCTGATCATCGACATTCACGGCAAGAACGAGCGTGGCAAAATCGCAAAAAGAGTTGTCGACGACTCTGAGGCAGAAAACGCGGAGCGGCCAGGAGATCAGGAGTCAGACGATAAAGACGACGAAAATGTCCGCGTGGACGACGCCAAATCTGTGGCTCCCATGGACAGCACAAAAACTGGTAATCCGGCCCAGGGAGAACCAGGTGATAGCGCAGTCTCTTCGATGCCGTTGCCGACTCTCAATACGCCGCCACGCAGCGGAATCGTCAAGAGAATTGTCGAGGCTGATGACGATGATGACGATGACGTGGCGAAAAGCTCACCGGCCCCATCGGCGGCACACGCCGTGCGGCGATTGCAATCGGCCGATTCCGGCGGACAAGAGTCTAGAGATTTCAAGAGCGACTCGGCAACAGCAACCTTATCCGAAAGCCCGAGTGATCGGATCTCTTCGCCTCGCAAAACCTCTCCGCGCAAGCTCAGCAGCAACTCCGATGCCTCGCAATTTTCTGTTCGTGAGGCGAGACCCACGGAGACTGGCGACCGTTCTTTGATCCGCGCGCTCGGCCTGAAAATCGGCAAGATCGTGATCGATCCCGGACACGGAGGCCACGATACCGGGACCATCGGCCCTGACGGTCTGGAAGAGAAGGATCTAGTTCTCGACGTCGGCCGGCGTCTCGGCAAAATACTCGAAGCGCGCCTCGGCGCAGAAGTGGTTTACACCCGTAAAGACGATACGTTCATTCCGCTGGAAACCCGCACGGCCATCGCAAACCAGGCGCGCGCCGACCTGTTCGTTTCCATTCACGCCAATTCAAGCCACGATCCGGATGCCCGCGGAGTCGAGACCTATTACCTGAATTTCACATCTTCGCCGGAAGCGCTCGAAGTTGCGGCGCGCGAGAACGCCGTTTCCGAGACCTCGATCTACGAATTGCAGGATCTGGTCAAGAAGATTGCCCTGAAGGAAAAAATCGAAGAATCGCGTGAGTTCGCCTGGGATGTGGAGGAATCTCTCCATGCCGGACTTGCGGCAAAGAGTCCCGCAATCCGCGACCGGGGAGTGAAAAAGGCTCCATTCATCGTGCTGATCGGCGCGAACATGCCCTCGATTCTTGCCGAAATTTCCTTCGTCAGCAATCCCACCGATGAGCGCCGCCTCCTTACCGGAGAATACCGCCAGCGTATCGCCGAATCCCTCTACCGCGGCATCGCCAAATACGCCAACGGCTTGAGCGGGGTAAAAGTTGCCAGCAAGATCGACAAAGACGCCGCGCATTAGCCTTTGTAATCCGCAGCCTCGCTGCCCACTGGACAAAATCTGTCGCCCTTGGCGCTCTCCTTAGCCGTTTCGGAAACTTTTCCTGCTCTCTGTGGTCTAATTAGGAGAGATGCGCGGCGGATCGATTTTTCCAAAGCTGCCGATTGTGCTGGCTTTTTCAGCTTTCGGCGTTTGTCTGGCCTCCACGGCAACTCCACAAGCCGCCTCGATTCCGCCAATCCTTCCAACCCAGTTTTCTGACTGGCAGATGCAAGGTGCTCCGCAGGCAAGCAAAGACGCTTCCGTAGCCGATCCGGCAAACGCAGCTCTGCTCAAAGAATACGGCTTCACGGATGTCGAATCTGCCAAGTATTCAAGCGATGACGGCCGCACCCTCACGGTTCGCGCGGCTCGCTTTACCGACGCCAGCGGCGCCTTCGGCGCATATACTTTCTATCTTCAGCCTGCCATGGTACCCGAAGAGATCGGCGATCAGGGATCGTCTCTCGACCGGCGTGTCCTGTTTTATCGCGGAAATGTCGTGGTGGATGCTGTTTTCAGCCAGATGACCGCGATGTCAGCGGCCAGCCTTCGCGAATTAGCCGGCAGGATTCGTCTCCCGGCTGGGAATGCGGCGGAGTTGCCTCCGATTTTGGCTTTCATGCCTCACCACGGCTATCAGACGAACACGGAAAAGTACGCCGAGGGACCGCTCGCTCTAGACGCCATAGGAGCTCCGCTTCCTGAGAATTTGGTCAACTTCAGTTCCAACCCTGAAGTTGTCCTTGGACAGTATTCTTCGCCAAGTGGAACCGTGACACTGATGCTCATCGAATACCCGACCCCGGCGTTGGCGATTGCGCAACTGCGCACCATCGATGCTGCATATCATGCGGAAGCACCCCAAGCGGGAGTCACCACGGTGGAAAAAGTCGGCCCATTCTTTGATAAGCGCAGCGGGCCGATTGTGGCAGTTGTTGCGGGACCGCTCTCCGAGAGCGATGCGCAAACCCTGCTTGGTGCGGTGCACTACGAAGCCAGCGTTACCTGGAACGAAAACACCTACTTTGACAAGAAAAACAACATTGCGAATCTGCTGGTGAATATCATCCTGCTGTGCATCATTGTTGGCGCTATTTCTCTGGCGGCCGGGGTGGCCTTCGGTGGGCTTCGCGTCCTTATGCGGCGCTACTTCCCCAGCACAGCCGACCAGACCGAATTCATTTCTCTTGACCTGACTGAGACCCCTTCCGCCGGCTCAAGAACCGAAACGGGGAGCGCCGGAAGCCCATCGAAACCGGCATAACTACCTAAGAACAACGGATTTGCGGCCTCCGATGGCACCCTTTGTCTCAATTTGAAACGATTTTCGCCGATGTTGACCAAATCCTTAAGTTATTGAAACGAAAGAGATTTATTTACGAAAAATTCCTTGACACCCTGCTTTTTCGGCTCATAAGATTTTCTCCAGAAAAGTTTTGACGGAATCTTTCTTTGCCTCCGTTGGAACTATTCTCCCTTGAAGAAGAGGCTGCCCTGTTGCCGGGTGGCCTTTTCGTTTACCGGTAAAATTCATGCTGATCGGCGCTCTTTGGCTTGATTGATCGCCGCTTTTTTGCTGAACCCGAAACAATAAACGGCAATTGTGATTGCTCAAGCGAGATGGGAGGGCGAGATGTATTGCGACAAATGTGGAGCTCAGGTTCAACCCGACCAGGCATTCTGCAGTCGCTGCGGCAAGCAACTCGCGAATTCAGTGATCGCCATGCTGCCCCGGCGAGGCCGGGTGCAGGAACATCTGAACCTGGTAGCAATCTTTTGGCTTGCTTTCTCGGCTTTGGATGCGGTCGGCGGCGTCGTGCTGATCGTCATCGCCAATACCCTCTTCGTGCGTGGCAGGGTGAATGCGCCAACATTCCTGCATCCGTTGCTCGGAGTCCTGGGAGTTTTCATTCTTGCCAAAGCGGGCATCGGACTGGCTGCCGGTTTCGGGCTGATGCAGCACGAAACATGGGCGCGCACGCTTGTTCTGATCCTGGCCTTCATCGCGCTGTTCACCACCATTCCGTTCGGCACAGCGCTCGGCATTTATACGATGTGGGTATTAATGCCGCGGGAATCCGAGAAAGAGTATGACGCAATGGCAGCACGAGCCGCATAGCCGCTTTATTTGTCGAACTAAGTGAGGCGCACGGCTTTGCATGTTGGGCAAGAGTTCTGAGATTTCCTCGCTCCGCTCAGAATGACAATGCCTGCCGCCACTGCCATCCGATTTCCTTTGCAACCAATGCTTTTCACCCAATGTAGGTTTCTGGTACTGTTTTGAATCTGCATCGCGGTCGAATTCTATATATTTGTGACGATGATCTTTGTGACGATGATCACCGTAAAGACGGTAAAGCTTCCCGTAGTATTCGCCGTTACCAGTAACAGGCTCGTCTCGCCTGCAAATCTTCTCTCCGGAGAAAGGACCGCCGCGTGATTGTTGGAGTTCCGAAAGAAAGCTATCCGGGAGAACGCCGGGTTGCGCTCGTTCCGGCTGTCGTTCCCTTACTCGCGAAAGCCGGCTTGGAGGTTGTTATCGAGTCTGCGGCGGGCGAGCAGGCGGGCTATCCTGACTCCCACTACACGGAAAAAGGCGGGAAGGTTCTTCCCGATCGTGCCGCTGTTTTCAGCGCTGCCGACATCATTGTTCAAGTGCTTTGCTATGGCGCGAATGACATTAGCGGCAAAGCCGATCTTCCGCTTCTTCGCCGCGGCCAGATTCTCGTTGGCTTTCTTCGCCCGCTGGGAGCCGCGGAGGTGGTCCAGGAAGTCGCGGCCACAGGAGCAACGTCATTCGCTGTTGAACTCATGCCGCGCACTACCCGCGCACAGAGCATGGACGCGCTTTCGTCGATGGCTACCATTTCCGGCTATAAAGCGGTCATTCTGGCTGCGGAAAAATCCATCCGTCTCTTTCCCATGATGACCACGGCCGCCGGAACAATTACTCCGGCCCGGGTCCTTATTATTGGCGTCGGCGTCGCTGGGCTCCAGGCTATCTCGACTGCGCGGCGATTAGGTGCTGTCGCCTCGGCTTATGACATGCGACCCGCTGCCAAGGAGCAGGTGCAAAGCCTGGGCGGACGATTCATTGAACTACCCATCGAAGCCCAGAATGCGCAGGATGCCCGTGGTTACGGTACCGCGCAAGACGAAAGCTTTTACGCGCGACAGCGTGAGCTTCTCACTCGCGTCGTTTCCGAAACCGATATTGTCATAACGACCGCAGTCGTTCCCGGGAAGAAAGCACCGGTTCTCGTGACCGGTGAGATGGTCAAGAAGATGGGCGCCGGCTCGGTGATCGTCGATCTCGCCGCCGAGCGCGGCGGAAACTGTGAACTCACCGAGATGGGGAAGGCGGTCGATGTCAAGGGTGTTTTGATTCTGGGACCGGTAAATTTGGCGAGTACCGTTCCGTTTCATGCCAGCCAGATGTATTCGAAGAATGTCACATCGTTTCTCACTAACCTGGTGAAAGACGGCAAAGTTCGTCCGCCGGAGACCGACGACATTATTCGTGAGACTCTCCTAACCCAGGGTGGTGAAATCGTAAACGCGAGAGTGCGGGAGTTTTTCAAACTGCCGGCTCTGGTGGCCGCTAGTCAGTGATCGCGCCACTCGCCAGTCCGGCGGCGAACGGCCATTCGTGCTTCAGCTTTACACGTGCAGGGGGGCCCCGCGAGAGCGGGCGCCCAGATAAAAAGGAGCAGTCGTGCCAGCAGATTTTATTTCCAATCTTTACGTTTTCATTCTGGCGGGGTTCGTTGGATTTGAATTGATCAAACGCGTGTCTCCGCTGCTTCACACTCCGCTCATGTCGCTCACGAACGCTCTCGACGCAATTGTGGTCGTCGCCGCGATCATCATCACCGGCCGGCATGAGACAAAGCTCACCGTCGTGCTTGGAGCGATTGCAGTCGCGGCCTCCTTCAGCAATATGGTGGGCGGCTTCCTGATTACTGACCGCATGCTGCGCATGTTCAAGTCCGGCAGGTCGAAACAACAATGAACCCGTTGGAGCTTCAGCAGTATCTTGATTTCGCCTACATCGTCGCCGTTGTTCTCTTCATTCTTTCTCTCAAACTTCTGAGTTCGCCAGCCACTTCACGCTGGGGAGTGTTGGCGGGAGAGATTGGCGCCGCGCTGGCGGTCATCGTTACGCTCTTCAACCCCGAGTTGGTCCAATACAAGTGGATCATCATTACTTTGATCATCGGGGCGGGAGTGGGTGTTCCGCTGGGCTTGGTGCAGATGACTGCTGTGCCGCAGCGAACTGCCCTGAGTCACGCCTTTGGCGCGCTTTCAGCGGCGATCATCGGTGTAGCCGAATATTATGTCGGCACTGCTCCGGTCACCCGCTTCGAAATGGGCGAGATCGCGCTCGAAGTCATTATCGGATCGCTTACCTTTACCGGCAGCCTGATCGCGGCGGGAAAACTGCAGGAGATATTGCCGCAACGGCCGATCGTCTACACAGGGCAGAATATCGTCAGCCTTTCGGTACTTGCCGGAGCTCTGGGACTGGCGGTTGCGCTGGTGGTGAATCCTGCGCAGACAATGCTGTTTCCGATCATGGTGGTGGTCGCGTTGATTTTCGGCGTGTTGCTGGTCACTCCAATCGGCGGCGCAGACATGCCGACCGTGATCTCACTGCTCAATTCCTATGCAGGTTTCTCGGCCGCCCTGCTCGGTTTTGTCCTGAACAGCAAGGTGCTTGTTGTCGCGGGCGCGCTTGACGGATCCTCCGGTTTCATTCTCTCGGTGATCATGTGCAAGGCCATGAACCGCTCCTTTACCAACGTGATGTTCGGGGCGTTCGGGCAGGTGCAAGCTTCCGCTGGCGGCGCGAAAGAAGAACGAGTCGTGCGCAGCGCGACGCCTGAAGATGCGGCCGCAATTCTGGAAGCGGCCAGCAGGGTTGTGATCGTCCCCGGCTATGGCATGGCGGTAGCGCAGGCGCAGCACAAGGTTCGCGAACTTTACGACGTTCTTACGAAGAAGGGCGTCGATGTCCGCTTTGCCATCCATCCTGTCGCCAGACGAATGCCCGGCCACATGAACGTCTTGCTCGCCGAAGCGGATATTCCATATGAAAAGCTCATCGAGATGGATGAGATCAACGGTGATTTTCCGCAAACTGATGTTGCCCTCATCATCGGCGCGAACGATGTGACCAATCCTGCCGCCCGCACCGACAAATCCAGCCCAATCTTCGGCATGCCGATACTCGACGTAGACAAAGCCCACACCGTCATGGTGATCAAGCGCAGCATGAACCCGGGCTTTGCCGGCATCGACAACCCTCTCTACTACCTCGACAACACGCTTATGCTTTTCGGCGACGCCAAGCAGTTTGTCACTTCGATTGTGAAGGAGTTGAGCGGCGGGCATTAGCCGCTGCAATCGAATGATAGCGTGATATCACTCTTTGTGCTATCATGATATCAGGTCTCTGGGAGTTGGATAGATGGCTCAGCTACTGGTACGCAACATCGAGAATGCCGTCAAAGTGCGGTTGCAGCGCCGTGCCAAGCGCAACGGACACAGTGTAGAAGAAGAGGTCCGCGATATTCTTCGAGCGGCAGTAAATAAGGAAGACGTTCCGTCTTGTGGCCTTGGAACAGAACTAGCCGCACTTTTTCCGAAGGCTGGACCGGACTTTAAGATCGAAAACCTCCATATCGAGATCAAGCCTCCCAATTTTGAGGAATGATCATCCTCGACAGCAACGTAGTTTCCGAAATAATGCGTCCCCAGCCGGAGACGAGAGTAATCGCCTGGCTCGACCGCCAGCCGCGCCAATCTGTCTGGGTAACGACGATCACGATCTTGGAAGTGCGCTTTGGCTTGCTTACCATGCCTGCCGGAAAACGGCGCGACGCCTACACACAAGGCTTCGAGAACATCCTGGACAGACTTGACCGACGGATCGCTTCGTTCGATTTGGGGGCTGCCCAGCACGCAAGCGATCTGATGGCTTCGCGGAAACTAAAAGGCATTCCGCGGGAAGATCGCGACACGATGATCGCAGGAATCGTTCTGGCGAATCATGCGACGTTAGCTACTCGCAATACGTCTCACTTTGACGACCTGTCGTCGCCGTTGATTAATCCATGGACGGCGTAGCAGACAAGTCTGCTGAACGGACCGCGTGATATCCTGATAGTTCCAGCTGCGTGCCGTTCCACGGAATACTCCGCAGTTCTGAAGCTTCCCCGAAGAGGCCCACAAGAAACTTAAGACGAGATTAAGAGATCATGCTTTCAGTCAGTAATGTTTCCATGCGCTACGGCGCAAAAATTCTGTTCGACGAAGTCACCGCGACATTTTCACCCGGCCGCCGTTACGGGCTCACTGGTCCGAACGGCGCGGGTAAGTCGACATTTATGAAGTTGCTCAGCGGCGAGCTCGATCCACAAAAGGGAACGGTCGTGCGGCCGCGCAAAATCGGGGTTCTAAGCCAGGATCAGTTCGCCTTTGACGCCTACACCGCGATTGATACTGTCATCATGGGCAACCAGCGGCTCTGGGCTGCCATGCACGAGCGTGATGCCATTTATGCCAAGCATGACATGAGTGATGAAGACGGCATGAAGCTCGGCGAACTCGAAGGCATTGTCGGCGAAGAGGACGGCTACACGGCCGAGAGCGACGCCGCGGTTCTACTCGACGGCTTGGACATCTTGGAAGAGCTTCACGCGCGAAAAATGAGCGAACTGCAGGGTGGGCAGAAAGTCCGCGTGCTATTAGCTCAAGCTCTATTCGGCCATCCTCAAGCTCTGCTGCTCGACGAACCGACGAACAATCTCGATCTCGACTCCATCCACTGGCTGCAGGGATTTCTCAATACGTATGACGGCGTAGTCATTGCGATCTCGCACGACCGGCATTTTCTGAACAGCGTCTGCACTCACATCGCCGACATCGACTACGAAACCATCATCACTTACACCGGTTCCTACGACGAAATGGTTCTCGCGAAAACCCAGGTGCGGTCGCAGATCGAATCACAGAACGCGCAGCGCGAGAAAAAAATTGCTCAGTTGAATGAATTCATCGCCAGATTTGCCGCCGGCACGCGCTCCAGCCAGGTGCAATCGCGCCGCAAAGAAGTCGAGCGTTTGCAAGTCACGGAACTTGCTAAATCGAATATTCAGCGCCCGTTCATCAAATTCGAGCAGAAACGGCCGTCAGGAAAACACATTCTGGAAATCGAGCATCTTGGCAAAGCGTACGGCGACAACGACGGCAACGGCGAGAACAAAGTTATTCGCGATTTTACTGCCAGCATCACGCGCGGCGAAAAGATCGCGCTGATGGGCCGCAACGGGGCGGGGAAGACCACGCTGGTGAATGCTCTGCTTGCGAATTCTCCTACCATTCCCGAAGCCGAGCTGCGCAAGACCAGCGGCTACGACGGTCCCTTTGTCGATTCCGGCAAAGTTATTTGGGGGCACGAAGCTGCTGTCGGATATTTCGCCCAGGATCATCGCGCGCTGATCGAAGGCGGCATGACCGTGCTCGACTGGCTGCATCAGTGGAATCCGGCCGCAGTCGGCGAAGAAATTCGTGGCTTGCTTGGTCAAATGCTTTTTCAAAAAGAAGAAGCGACGAAATCGACGAGCGTTCTTTCCGGCGGCGAAGCGGCGCGTCTGCTCTTCTGCAAGCTGATGCTGCAAAAGCCGAACGTGCTCGTGCTCGACGAACCCACCAACCACCTCGATCTCGAGGCCATCAACGCGCTCAACATCGCTCTGCAGCGCTATCAGGGCACGGTGTTTCTGGTCAGTCACGATCATGATCTGATCGACGAAGTCGCCACTCGCATCTGGCACTTCGAGAAAGACCACACCATCGCCGACTTCAAAGGGAACTACGAGGAATACCAGGCAGCCGCGATAGCCTAGAGTTCAGCCGGGATCGAAGTATTCGCACTCGATTTGCCGCCGCTCACAGCCGGTACAATTGAGATTACTGAGTCCGACGAAACCGGTGTCGCCAGTCCGCCTGTATACCGAATGTTCTCCTCGCCGACAAAGATGCTGATATGTTGGCGTACTTCTCCCTGTTCAGTCACGACACGGTCCCGCATGCCGGGACATGTTATCCAAAGCGCTCCCAAGGCCGAATTCAAATTCGCAGGCGGATGCTCAATCTCGATCTGACTTCGGCCGCCGGCGAATTCTCGTAACGCACCCGGAATCTGAAATCGCACAGTTGATCTACCTCTTTTTTCTTGTCTGACTTCTTGTCTGACTTGGTGCGGATGACTTGCTCCTGGTTTCAGACCTCGACGATGAAGGCATCCGCGGAGCCGTCGGCCCTGCTGAAGTTCCTCCAACCACCGCGGCGCGAATACACACGATCGACGGGAACCCGTCCACGACTTTCTCCCACGACCTTCCCTCGTCAAGCGAAGCGAAAAGCTGTCCGCTGCGTGTACCAAAGTAGATTCCAGCGGGATCGAGCGCATCGCTAACCAGCGCATCTCGCAAGACCGTTTCGTAGGCGCCCTTCTGCGGCAGGCCACGCAGCAGCGGTTCCCAAGACGCGCCGGCGTTGCGGGTTCGGTAGACCCGCAACCGGCCTTCGCAAGCGCAGCGAAACTCGTCAGATTCCACCGGAACTACATAAACCCAATCCGGCCTCGCGGGATGCACCAGAACGGCAAATCCAAAATCGGAGGGTATTCCATTCGCAATATCCACCCACGTCTCCGCGTAGTCGTCGGATCGATAGATCCCCCAGTGATTTTGCAGAAACAGGCGTTCCGGATGAGCCGGATGCATGGTGATTTTGTGGACACACTGTCCAAACTCCGGATAGTGATTCGGCATGAACGTGGCGCGAACGCCATTATTCCGGGCTGTCCACGTCTCTCCATGGTCGTCGGTACGGTAAACTCCACCCGACGAAATAGCAACGTACATCCGTTGATTGTTCGAAGGATCCAGCACAATAGTGTGCAAGGCCAGGCCCCCGTTGCTTGGCAACCAGCGCGGGCGATGCGGATGGTCGAACAGACCTCGGTTTAATGTCCATGTCTCTCCGGCATCGATGCTCTCAAAAAGTGCTGCCGGTTCCACTCCGCAGTAGAGCACATCGGGTTGCTCGCGAGGGCCAAGTGTGATTTGCCAGATGTTCTTGAGAGAAACGCCCGTCTCTGCCGGAAACCGGACCGGCGCCTGTTGCGGATTGCTCCAGCTCTTTCCGAAATCATCGCTCGAGCGCAGAAACGTTCCCCAATAGCTTTGCGTAGAAGCCCAAATGCGATGCCGCCCTTCGCGGCAGTCGTAGGCCAGGGCGTAAACGTTGTGTCCATGGAAATAAGGTCCGCCGACCTCCCAGCGCCGTCGTTGTGTATTGGAGCGAAGAACAAACGCTCCCTTCGTCGTTCCCACCAGCAGTAGAAAGTCTCCTTTTTTGACCGACGCATGGCGCACGCTGTGCAGAACGGTTCTCGGCGGGCCGCCTGGGTCTGGGCTTGGTGTCGGCGAGACGATCGCTGCCGATTGCACCGCCTCCAGCGCAGCTTGAATTTCACTGGCGCGCTGATAGCGCTGCGACGGTTCCTTTGCCATACACCGCTGAATGATTGCCCACAATCCCGGAGGCACGGGAGGTCCAAGCGCTGTGGGTATTTCGCGCATGATGGCCGAACTGATCTCAAATCCCGTGCGTCCCTGAAAAGGCAAATGTCCGCTCGCGGTCTCATAGAGGACAATCCCCAACGCCCACAAATCGCTCCGATGATCAGCCGGTTCGCCGCGCAGGGTTTCCGGGGCCATATAAGGCAAAGTGCCGCTGACACTGGAGACATTCTCGAGGCTGGCCAATGACCGCGTCGGACCTTCGAAGAGTCCTCCTCCCAGTTGTTTGGCGAGACCAAAATCCAGAACCTTCGCCAGGCCGTCGGAAGTGATGACGATGTTTGCGGTCTTCAGGTCGCGATGAACAATCCCGCGGTCGTGTGCTCGCGCCAGGGCACTGGCGATCTGCGCGCCATAACGCAAGACAGACTCTGGAGCCAGGCCGACTTGCGCGCTCATCTCGCGCAGCGTCTTGCCTGTCAGCAGCTCCATGACAATGTAGAGCTCGCCCTCAGTTTCACCAATTTCGTAGATCGTACAGATGTTTGGATGAGCGAGCGAAGAAGAGGCTCGCGCCTCTTGCAACAGACTCTTGCTGCCGGATGGATCGATTTGCGAGCCCTTACGTACAACCTTCACGGCGACATCGCGATGTAAAACCTCGTCATAAGCGCGATAAACCGCACCCATTCCGCCTTCGCCAATCTTGGCGACAACACGGCAATGACCAAGCATTTGACCGATCAGGTCGGGTTGCATAAGTAGCAATGCTAGGCTGCGATTTGCGCGAACGTCAATCAACGGCAGGATCTTGGCATTGGATCCGTCTGATTTCCTGGGGATTGACGCGAGTAATCTCAGCCGATAGAGAACTTTTCAGAAAGGAAGATGAACGCTCCAATCATCCACCGATTGCCCCATGAATGTAAGGAAGAATTATGCAACGCAGGTTTGAGAAGCGAGCTGCGCGACCGGCAACGCAAAAGGGGCACCCGAGGCAAACCTCAGCTACCTTGCTAGCTGCAGCATAGTCCGGCCGTGCCCCAAACAGCCCGTACAGGCAGAAGGCAATCTACGCTTCGTTCGAGATCGAACAAAGCGCCAAACTACGCCAGATAATCTTTTGCTGGGTGCATCCATATCAGTTGCTTGGTTTCAAAATTTGTATCCTTTGCTATGTGCACCATTTCTGTTGCATGTAAATCAACCTGGTTCTCCACAGATTTCCACACGGTTTCGTGTTGCGTTTCCGTCCGAAACTTGCGGATAATGTCGGCGGGCACCTAATTCGCGCAACCAGCCTGCGCATCAGGGCAAGGAAGTGTACAGCCGAGCTGATTTGCTTCGTATTCTGCACCTCACTCCACGCCAGCTGGCCAGCTGGGAGCGAGCCGGGCTGGTCGTCGCCGCCACTTCCTACTGTTTCCCCGATCTGCTGAAGATCAAGAAAGTGCGCGACCTGTGCGCTATGAAAGTGCGTCCTGCCGTGATTCGGGAATCGTTGGAGGCGATGCAGAGGCAAGCGGCCGGGATGGAGAATCCTTTGGTTGATGCGGGAGCCTCATCGACCAATCGGCATCGGGTTGCGTTCCGGCATGAGGGCAAATTGTTTGAGCCGATCGCCGGTCAGTTTGTGATGGACTTCTCTTCTCGCGAAAAAGTTGTCAC
>JASICF010000530.1 GCA_030044775.1 Candidatus Sulfotelmatobacter sp.
GTCTACGCTGCTGGGGCGGTTCCGCCATACGCTGCGTCTTCCCGGGGTTCCAAATGACACTGAGCCGGTTTGTCACCAAGAACGCCTTCCGCAACAAGCGCCGGAGCATCCTTACCGTCTTAAGCATCGCTTTTTCTTTGCTTCTGCTCACTCTCATGATGACCATCTGGCGTGCCTTCTATCTCGACGAAGGCAGCGCCGAATCGGCCGAAAGGCTGGTCGTTCGCCATCGCGTTTCCCTTACATTCAGTCTGCCCGGCTTCTACCGCGAAAAGATTCGCGCCATCCCCGGCGTGGTAGCCGTTGTTCCGGTTTCTTGGTTCGGCGGAATTTACAAGGATCAGAAGCCGGAAAATTTCTTCGCTCAGTTTGGCACCGATCCCGACGAGTTTTTCAAAGTCTTCCGCGACATTCAGATGCCCGACGATCAGAAAATCGCCTGGCAACGCGATCGCCAGGGAGTCATCGTCGACGATACCCTCGTGAAGAAATATGGATGGAAAATCGGCGACCGCATCGTGCTCCAGGGAACGATCTATCCCGTAGATCTTGAGTTGTATGTGCGGGGAATTTTCACTTCCAATCCGGATAACAAGTCAGTCTATTTCAACACCAAGTACGTGGAAGAGGCAGTGGCGTTTTTTAAAGGACAGGCCGGCACGTTCAGCATTCTGGCCGATTCTCCCGGTGACGTCAGCAAGGTCGCGGCTGCCATCGATGACACGTTCCGCAACTCGCCTCAGCCCACAAAGTCAGAGAGCGAAAAGGCTTTCGGTCTCGAGTTCGTTGCCATGCTCGGCAACGTTAAAGCTTTTATTTTGATGATCTGTTCTGCCGTCGTTTTCGCCACCCTGCTCGTCTCTGCCAATACCATGGCCATGTCGATCCGCGAGCGTACCCGCGAAGTCGCGGTCCTCAAAACCTTGGGATTCACTCGCAACAGCGTGCTTGGCCTTTTCGTGAGTGAGGCTGTCGCGCTTGCAGTCGCAGGCGGAGTGATCGGAGTCGGACTTGGATATTTTCTGGTTTACGGCGCTTCCAAATCACCTTACATGACTTTCTACAACTTGAAAGTAACGCCGGCGATGTGGGCTCTTGCGATTGTTGTTTCAGCGTTGGTCGGTCTAGCTAGCTCGCTGATCCCCTCGTATCACGCTTCGCAGGTCAACATTGTGGATGGATTGCGTCATATCGGCTGAACTATGACTCTGGTCAGTTTCATCGTCCGCAACACGTTTCGCAATAAGCGGCGCAGCCTGCTGACTATGATCAGCATCAGCTTCTCCCTTCTGCTGCTCACGCTCATGATTTCCATTTGGCGCGCGTTTTATATCGATCAGGTTGCTCCCGAGGCCGCGCGGCGACTGATCATTCGCGACCGGGTCTCGCTTGCGTTTTTCCTTCCAGCCTACTATCGCGACAAGATTCGCGCCGTATCGGGTGTAACTTCTGTTGTGCCGGAGACGTGGTTTGGAGGCCGCTACATTGACGACCGGCCGGAACACTTTTTCGCCCAGGTTGCCACTGATCCTGACGAGTATTTGAAGGTTGCTTCCGACAAGATCGTCCCACCCGAACAACTGAAAGCCTGGCAGCAGGACCGCGCCGGCGCCATGGTCGACGTAACCCTGGCAAAAAAATACGGCTGGAAAATCGGCGACCGCGTCACTTTACAGGGAACGATCTTCAGCGTAGATCCGCAGTTGACGATTCGCGCCATTTACCGCCGCGATCCGCCGCAAAACACGCTGTACTTCAACACCAAATATCTTGAAGAAGCTGTGCCCTGGTTCAAAGGGCAAGCCGGTTGGTATGCCGCGCAGATCGATTCCGCAGATGATGTCGGCCGCGTTTCCGAGCAAATCGATGGGATGTTCCGCAACTCGCCCCTGCCGACCAAAAGCGAAAGCGAAAAGGCTTTTCAGCTCGGCTTTGTCGCTTCCTTGGGAAATGTGAAAGCGTTCATTCTCGGAATTTGCGGTGCAGTGGCCTTCGCCATCATGCTGGTTTCCGCCAATACCATGGCGATGTCTGTGCGTAGCCGCACGCGCGAGGTTGCACTGCTCAAAACTCTCGGCTTTACCCGTCGCAGCGTGCTGGCCATTTTTGTCAGCGAATCGGTGGCGCTGGCTATTGCCGGAGGCGTGCTCGGAATTCTCATTGCCATCCCTCTCATTGCGCTGCTCACTCGCACCTTTATTGCGTTAGCGGTGCCGCTCGATATGAAAGTGAATACTCCGACGGTAGCGCTGGCTCTGTTCGTCGCGGTTTCTCTGGGATTGCTCAGTGGCTATTTCCCCGCATACAACGCTTCGCGCACTGGTATTGTGGAGGGTCTGCGCCACATTGGTTGAGTTGTGGCAAAGCTGCAATTGTTCGTTCTCGCGGAAGCAAAATTGAATTAGCGAAATTGAATTATGGCCATACCGATCAGCTACAACATCCGTAACCTGAAGCTTCGCAAAGGCCTCACCGTCATGACCGCCCTCGGCATCGCCCTCACGGTCACGACCGCCATTTTCCTCATGGCCCTGCTGGCCGGATTGAATCGCGCCTTCGTTTCGAGCGGCAGCAACAAGAATGTTCTGGTTTTGCGCAAAGGATCGGAAGCCGAACTCTCCGGCGGTTTCGATGCTGCGCTTTTTCCCACGCTGAAAGTCCTGCCCGGCATCGCGAAAGATAGTCACGGCGAACCCATGGCTTCCGGCGAGTGGGTGGTCGTCATCGTTCTCCCGCGCAAAGACGGCACCGGCGAAGTCAATGTCACCGTCCGCGGCATGATGCCCGACGGTCTCGAGATGCGCCTTACGCCTGATGATCCCGGCGGCGATCCTCCGGTGAGACTCATCGCGGGCCATTGGTTTCAGCCCGGGCAGCGCGAAGTGGTGGTGAGCAAGTCCATTCGCTCGCGTTTTTCTCATGCCAACATCGGCGACACCATGGAGTTCGGCAAAGGCTCGTGGAAAGTCGTTGGCGTCTTCGA
>JASICF010000070.1 GCA_030044775.1 Candidatus Sulfotelmatobacter sp.
TGGCGGAGAGGGAGGGATTCGAACCCGCGCTGAAACGTACACTCAACAAGATGCAGAGCAACAGACGGCAGTATTAGCGATCTTAATGTATGTAGGGCAGTACAAACGGCAGGTGAACGGCAGGTGGAACTCCCGCCATTATCCCCGATCTAAGTGAGTCGGAAAGACACAATAATTGCGGAGGGCTGAGTGATGTCACGAAGGTGTCTTGCGAAGAACAGGAAAGGTAAACAGTGCGGAGCCTGGGCTCTCAAAGGAGAAAAGCAGTGTGCCCTACATTCAGACCCGGAACGGGCTGCAAAAATGGGATCCAGGCACGGACGTCAGGTAGGATACTCGCCCCCACTCGACAGGCTCGACCTTCCGCACAGATCTCTCAAGAACCCTGCAGAAGTGATCGAGCTTTTAGAAGAAACGATCAACCGAGTTCTGCAAGGTGCGTTCGATGCCCGTGCCGCAAATGCCATCGGTGTTTTGACCCGCGATGTCTTGAAGGCACAGGAAGCAGGTGCGAGTTCGGTGAAAACAGGAAAAGGTCTGGGCCCTCAGCTCTATGCAAAACGTCTGTACCTACCCACGTGGCGCAAGGAAGTCATTGAACGTCTGGAGCGTGAGGGCAAAGAGCCGATGGCCGAGTAAGCTCCTGGTGCCGCTCGGCTTGCTCCCGCTGTCCCGTCGTTCCCGTTGTCGCTTGTTCCCTCTGGAAACAGCCACATGATGACCGACGTAAAAGTCGAGTCGAAATCCTTCCTCGTCGAAAGGACGTTTAGCTCGGCACGGCACGAGGGGCTACACTTGTAGGCCGAACTCCTCCTTTGGTGGCGGCAGCGTAGGATCGCTCAAGACGTTCACGACGCATCGTCGGCTCGATCGAGTTACGACAACTCAAACATGCAACATCATCTGTTCTCAAGACGAATCGAGGAACACGGGGCCGTCGTACGCGTTGCGTTGTTTTCTTCCAGCTCAAATCCATTGGAATTTAGGGGGGCCAGCACCCGTACGCTTCATCCTTAAGCCTTACACCGCAGCGGATCCTCGAATGAAATGAAGTCAAATTGCGCGATCTGAGATGGCCCGGGACAACTGTAAGTGATTGAGATTGCTCGGTACTCCTTTCAAAGAGGAGAATCGTTAAGCCGTTGTACTGGGCTAAAACCTGTACCGTGGGTTCGAATCCCTCTCCCTCCGCCACGCAGTCTGGACTGCAGAGAATTCCTACCTTACTTTCCCGCAAAATCTGCGAAGTATGCCCATTTTTCGCGATTTCTCCTCGATAAACCCGACTGCAGAGAACGGACTGCCTAGCACGCTGACATGTTCCACCGGTGCTTTTTCTCTGAAGCTACCCACTGCAGTCCGACTTCCACGAATGCGGCGGGCGAACGCGTGGCGATCAGAAATCGAAGGCTCTGCGAATCGGACTTGTAAATAGAACAGACCTCCGGCCAGTCGGCGGGACTCATCAGATCGATTCGGACGCTCATGTGCTTCATAATGTCGAGGATGGTGGTGATCGTTTTACGAGACGACATCCCGGTATACCATTGGCGAAATGATATTTGCCCCGTCTGAAGTGGCGATCAAGATCGCGATTGCGCTGGGCGTCGGTCTGCTTGTCGGCTTCGAGCGGGCGTGGGCGCACAAAGAGACTGGAGTTCGAACATTCGCGATCACTGCTCTGCTAGGAACTCTTACGGCGCTTGTATCCGCTCAATTCGCCGTGGTCTGTCTGGCGGGCGTGTTTGTCCTCATCGCCTACATCAATGGGCGCAGCTTGCTGGTGGAACGCTCGCTGGAAATGACGACTTCTGTAGCTTTGATCGTCACGTTCGTTCTTGGGGTCTTGATCGGTCAAGGGCACCTATTCACGCCTGTAGCTTCTGCAATCCTCATGACCATGCTACTGGCATGGAAAACCGAGTTGCAGAAATTCGCCGGAGACCTCACTCCGAGTGAAGTTCGTGGTGCCGTCCTGCTTGGACTCATCGGCTTCGTCATCTATCCCCTCCTGCCGAACCGCTTCATCGACAACTGGCATTTGCTCAATCCCCGTCAGTCGTGGGCAATCGTAATTATCGTTGCCGGGTTGGGGTTTCTAAACTATGTTTTGCTTCGGCTCTTCGCGAATCGCGGACTGTACTACACCGCTGCACTCGGCGGGTTGGTGAATAGCACCGCAACGGTTGCAGAACTCTCCCGCCTCTTGACAGGGGAAGCAAGCGGCATAGCGGTCGCATTGGTTCTGATTACGTCGGTCGCAATGTTCCTACGGAATCTACTCATACTGGCAATTTTCGCTCCGGCAGCCGTGCCTACCGCAGCCGCTCCCATCCTCGCTATGACAGTAATAGCAGCATTCTTCGCTTGGAGGAGGCGGGAACGCAGCACAGAGCAAGTAAGTCCACTTCAAGTTTCGTCACCCGTGTCTCTCAAGTACGTGCTGAAGTTTGGTGGGTTGTTTGTGCTGATGGAAATCATCGGTACGATCGGGGCACGGTACTTGGGGAAGTATGGTTTCTTGGCTCTCAGTTTGCTGGGTGGGACAGTGAGCAGCGCCAGCACGACAGCAGCGGCAGCAACGATGGCTATTCATGGCAAACTGTCCCCTGATGTGGCAGGAGTAGCAACCGTGTTTGCCTCGATCACGAGTGCCCTTGTGAATCTACCGCTGGTCGAGCGACAAACACACGACAAGCACGTCACTCGGACTCTAACCGTAATTTCCATGTTGCTGGTTGCGATTGGACTTGTGGTGTTGGTCTTGCGACAGAGATTTGGACGTTGACGCCTTCTAGGCGGCTACTTTCTTTGGTCAATGAGTGCAATCGCCTGTTTTCGGGAGGTAACTTCCGGGTTGCCCGTAACTCAGGACCGAGCAACGCACGCTAAGAAAATTCTGTGTGACTCCCGCGAGCGAAGGTCACTGTTTCAAGTCAGCAGGCCAGTTGGTGACCAAAGTGAGCGGTTCGCTGATGGATTGCGGCAGAACGGTGTTCACCACGAATTTCTTGCCGTCGGCGGAAACGGTGTAAGGTCCGTTTGGCGCGTTCACGGCGTTTGCTTTGAACAAGGCATGGGGCGTGCCTAGTTGCAGGCTGGAGCCATTCTGCCGAATGTCCACCGTCATGATCTGTTGGTCAGACGAAAAAAAGAAAAGCTCCTTGCCGTCGTTCCGCCATTTCGGCCGCACTCCTCCAGCAGTGGATACCTGCCAGCGACCGGCGCTGCTGGGGAACGGCTGGATGTAAACCTCCTGC
>JASICF010000531.1 GCA_030044775.1 Candidatus Sulfotelmatobacter sp.
ATAGGGAAAAACTTATACAAAGAAATATCCCAGTTCTGGATACCTGGCCCCTGAATGATATTTCGGCCGGCGTCGCCGAACGAGCCGATAACCGTGTTTGTCGCAAAGGCACAGGTGTTAAACAGCGTTCCCTGTACACATGGGTGTCCGTTCGGATCTCCCACCACGTTAGGCCGCGATGCGCTGGCGACCTCTCCACCACCATCAGACGTGGAGAGGTTGGTGGAAATGTCGGTGGGCGTATACCAATTCCCCGTGGTTGCAAGCGTGATGCCCGCGACCTGCCAATTGCCGATAATCTGGTTCCAGACGCCGGAAACGTTTCCTCCGAACGGCTTATTCTTACCGAAGGGCAGATCGTAGGCGTAGCTCAAGACGAACCGTTGACGAACATCAAAATCCGCGTTCCCGTATTCCAGCATGGGATTGTTTTGGAGGCGGAAGTCGCCCTGATTCTGCGATCCCAGGCTGGCGCTGGAAGCGTCATCGAGAGCATGGCTCCAGGTGTAAGCAAGCTGGAATTGCAGTCCGTGGGTGGGGCGTTTCTCGAAACGAACCTGCAAAGAGTTGTAGTTGGAAACGTCGTTGGAGCGAAATGTCGCGATCGAGGTGTCAAACACAGGATCGCAGTCATCGGTGAGGCTCAAGTTGCAGGTAGAGCCGGCAGGAGCGCCAGGATCCACCGCATGAGCGGGTCTCCGCTCGGCAGTGGGGCAACTCAGCAAGCCGCCGAAATTTGCGGTGCAAAGAGCAGCAAACTGCGGCAGGGTCGCGGGCGCCGCCTGGTTGCCGTTATAAAACCCATAGAGTCTCAGGCCACGCGAGGCGGCGTAGGAAACATCCAGCACCGTTTGCGCCGGCATTTGGTATTGCACGCCAAAGTGCCACTGCTGGGTAAAGGGAATCCGCAGATTGGGCTGGATGGAATAAAGTTCTGGAGCGTTGGGATTGGAAAGCGCGTTCGAGGGGAAACCATTGGCCAACGTGTTCGACCCATTGATATTGAGGGAAGCAACCGAGCAATTGAGCGCATTGCCGGCAGGGAAGGCCGGATTGGAAGCCAGATTCCCGCACGGCGTCGAATATGCCTCGGAAGAGAAGAACGGAGGATTGAACCCCGGGCTGGGATTCGAATAAGGCCCGTTCTCCTGCCCGCCGTAGAAAATGCCGTAGCCGCCGCGCACCACAAGTTTGTCCATGGCTTGGAAAGCAAAGCCGAAACGCGGCGCGAAATTGTCCAGGTCGGGGCTAATCAGTCCGCGGGTGCCGTGCGTAATGGGTATACTGGCTGCTAGCGTCGGCGTGAGTGGTTCATTCTGTCCTTGCGGAACCAGCATAGAGTTGGGGCCGAAAACAAAGGTTCCCTCTTCATTGTTGTGCTCCTTGACCGTGCTGAAGACTTCATAGCGCAGACCAAGGTTTAGGGTCAGACGGTCGGTCGCCTTCCAGTCGTCCTGTGTGAAACCTGCGTAGATTTGCCGGCGATAATCGATGTTGTGCAGGCTCGTAATTACGCCACCATCGGCAACGCCCAGCAACATGGTGGCAAAGGAACTCCCGCCCGTACCCGGCGCCGCGGGGTTGTCGGTGAAATCGTTGCCGAAGGTCAGACCGCCGCGCGATGCGGCCGGCTGGAAGATCGTGAACTGTTCGATGCGCACCTCGGTGCCGAACTTCAGCGAGTGACGCCCCTTGATCCAGGTGAGGTTATCCGTGAGAACAAAACTGTTCTGTTTCTCAATCGAGGGCAGGTATTCCGAGCTTCCAATTCCAGCGGTGCCATCGCCGAAGGTGATATTCGGCAAGCCGCCGTTGTCTGGGCTGTAGGGAACGCCGGGAAAGTCTAGTTGAGCAGCGAGATCCTCGTTGGCATTAAGCTGAAATCGATGCGCATTGATGCGGTTGTAACCGAAGCGGAATTCATTGATCACAGTGGGCTGGAAGAGGTGAACTTCGCTCAAAGCCAGGCTGCGGTAGGAATCGTCCTCAACACCGTCGAAGAATCCCCCGCCATCCAGTTCATTGTTGAAAGGCGGAGGAATGAAACTGGGTTGGTTTTCGTAACTGAATCGGCCGAAAGAGTTGTCCTTGTCACCGATTTTGTGATCGATGCGGACGTCGAAGTTGTTGCGGGTTTCCTGCCGCTCCGGATCGGAAAGAAAGTTGTTTCCTCCATTATTGGCAGTTGGGGTGGTATTTGGAGCCGGCCAAAAGGCGGACAGGCGGGCAGCGAGTGGATCGATTGAATGTGCCGGAAATATGTTGGTCGGAAAGCCGTTAGCATAGCCGCCGATAGGGATGCCGCAAAAACCCGTGGGACTTGAAGCCGAGGCCTCCGTAAGACGCGTGTTGAAGATTTCCCCGGCATACGTCGGGTTCCCGTTGCAGTCCTTACCCGTAACGGTAGAAGTGACGAGGAAGCTGGAGAAATTCCCAGTAATCATCGCCGGGGTAGGAATTAACTCCAAAAAAGGTGTTGCCTGCCTGATCCGCAATCCCTCATAGTCGCCAAAAAAGAAGGTGCGGTTTTTAATGATCGGTCCGCCCAGCGTGGCGCCGAACTGATTCTGCTTGTAAGGCTGACGGACCGTGTCAAACGCGTTGCGCGCGTCGAGTTTGTCGTTCCTGAGGAACTCGTACGCGTCGCCGTGGAAGCCGTTCGTTCCCGACTTGATCGCGGCATTCAGAATCGCTCCGTTTCCTCGTCCGAACTCCGCACTGTAGGAGTTGGTTTGCACTTTGAACTCGGCAATGGCGTCCACGGAAGGCTGGATGACGAAAGCAGTCTCATTGAGCAAATCGGCCAGGTTCGAGTTGTTATCAATTCCATCCAGCAGAAAGTTGTTCTGTTCCGATCGGGCTCCGCCTGCGCTGAATCCGTAACTGGCGTTAATCCGGGAACCGGGTTCGGCGGGAGCTACCCCCGCGCTCAGTTGTGCCAACTGCGCGAAGTTTCGGCCGTTCAGCGGAAGAGTTGTGGCCGTCTGGCCGTTCACCACATCTCCCAGTTCGGAGGTTTCCGTTTGCAACTGTGGTCCCTCGGATGTGATCGTCACGACCTCATGTATGCTGCCCACCTGCAGCGTAAAATCGACCTCCGGGTGCTCTTGTATATTCACCACGATCGGTCCTACGACCGTTCTCCTGAAGCCTGTTTTCTCGGCGCTGACGCTGTAGCTTCCAATTTTCAGGGGGTTCGCAACGTACTCTCCTTGTGCGCTGGTGGTGACCACCACTTCGGTACCCCGATCGACATCCTTGATGGTGACTTTGACGCCCGGAACTACGGCTCCCCCAGAGTCACGGACCACTCCCGCGATTCCACCGCTATCCTTCTGCCCGACTGCGAGCGGCGGCACGGCCAGGACGACCAGGACAGCAAGGACAAATGGCGACAGGTTCAGACAAGTTCTTTTCATGGTGCGCCACCTCCGGGTGTTTTCGTTCCAAGACTTGCGATCTGTTTCTTTTTGTTTACTGAGCTTTCGTTCTAGGTCGGAAGGGAACGTTTATCGAATAATGTGCTCGTTTGTCAATCATTTTGTTTGTTCATGATGGATTCACATTGCGCTACGAATTCCAAGGCCCGTCCCAGCCAGCCTGAAGAGCTTCGGCAACGACTCTCCACTTGGCCACTGCGGCTGTATCGCCCAGCCGCGGCCGAGGGCATCTGGGGCTACGGGAGGACTGCCTTGATTCCCGTAACCTTACAAAAATCGATTAATGCCGGATATAGCTCCTCGCCGTAACCAAGGCACGCATATTCGTTCGTCCAATGCTGCAGCAAAACATCGATATCACAATGCGCAGTTACGAAACCGTGAGGCCAGAACGGGATTCCGCATTCGCTGAGCCGCCGGTCAATTTGATCGGACGCGGGCTCGAAAATACTGGCTCGGGTAATGACCATCTGAAACTCGCCGTTCACTCTGCCCAGTCGGGCTAACACACCTTCTCCCACTTTGCAGATCAGCTTTACCGAAAGTCCCCCCGCTTCGCCTTCCGTAGGGATGCCGTGCTCCGAAAACCCCGCTGGACCCAGCTTGCCGGCCAGGGAAGGCGGACAAGCTCCATCGCCAATAATCTTGATTTCTTTTGTCTTCTTATCAATGTGCTGCAAATCACCGTAATACACTCTCTCCTTGCTCAGTTTCGTGAGCAGAAGAACCGTCAAGGCAGTATTGAAATCACCCAGAGTGGATGTGCCCATTCCATCCTCTAGCATCATGCTCTGGGCAAAACATGTCGCGGAATAATCACCGGCAAGACCGGGAAAAGATTGAATCGTGTAGAAATCAAACTTTTCTTTCGCCACAAGCGTTTTCAGCGCAAGATAGAGGCGCATCGAACGCTCCGTCACCACAGTTTGCTCTGGGAGCTTGCCAAACAACTGCTTCAGCCTTGGCTGAAGTTCATCCAGTTCGCCCTGGGAGATTTTCTCGGCGGCTTCCTTCAACTCCGTCGTGTCACGGGAATCGATATCGATGCCAAACATTCTCATCCATTGGGAAGGATCGGCAGCGCCGCAGGTTTGTCCCATCCCGCGCCCGCCAAATGTGCCGATGGTAGACATGTTCAAGAAGTTTTTGAGATGAGAAGCTTGGGCATAGCTCACAATCTTGCCCAGCGTGTCTGGCTCCTCGATTGCTCCGTAGACAAACTTGTGCTCGACTCCAATTTCGAGCAAACCTCCATGCAGCACGAATCCGCCAACCGGCCGCCAGCCTTGAGAGCCGGGGTGCGTCCATATGAGCAAACCCTTGCCACACGCACAATAATCGCGGATAGCGCCGACCATGTGCGCAGCCCACACCCAGGTACCGGAAAACAAAATGACCGCATCCACCGCATCGTCATTTTTCATTTTCCTGAATGCGGCCTTAGCTTCTTCTTTGCTGGCGACCACAACACCATGCTCAATAACTTTCAGGCCGGCCGCAACCAGTGCGCTCTTGGCACGCCGAACCAGTGCGTCATCAATGAACGGCGTGCCCATCGGGTCTTTCAGTCCGTCTTTGTGAACTCCAAAAACTATGAATCCGACCGTGACTTGTATCACTGTTCCTCCGACCTGGCCCTCTCGAAACCTTACGCGTCTGCCCCGGCGGTGCACGCCGTGCGCAAGTGTTGGTATTGCCTGGCTTGCGGTGCGTACGATGCCGCGATGGTATTGTCAGGCGATATCACTGAAACATCGCGCACTACGACCTCCACAGCTTGTTGCAGGTTCCTGTACTCGCCGCAGGCCACGCCGGCGAGTATCGCTCCGCCCAGACACACCGCTTCTGGACACTGCATGACATGCAGCCGTCGACCTGACAACGCAGCTCGCAACTGCAGACCCAGCGCAGAGTTCGATCCTCCTCCGGTAACATAAACGTCTCGAAATTCCCCCACTACACTCGCCATGATTTCAGTCATCTGCGACATCTCACAGGCAAGCCCCTCTAGAATGCCTTTGTAAATCTGCCAGCGGGTGGTGTTCGCGCTCAGGCCGGAGATGATTCCGCGCGCATTCGGATTAAAGTCTGGATTGCAGGTACCGATCAGATTGGGAGTGATGCACAGACCTGTCGGGCCGGCTGGGGCGTCTCGTTCGAGCCTCGCGTAGTGCAGCGCTTCTCCATCGGATGGATGTTCATGCTGTACGTCGGCATTTTCCGCGAGCGCGTCTCCGTATAGCAGATCGTGGAACCACTTGATCATGATTCCCGAGGGAAAATACGCCAGCGTGACAAATTTGTCTGGCACCACGTGACAGTAAGAGTTGAGAGAAGCCGCGAGCGCTGCAGCGGTTAAGCTGGGCTGGTCGGAAGCAGCCAACAGACATTCGTAAGTACCCATGGAGTCGGCCACGCGTCCAGGGCCGGTGGCACCGACTCCCAAGGCGCCGCAAGGTTGATCGTGGCCTCCCATCACCACAATCGTCCCTGCCGAGAGTCCGAGTTGGCTGGCAGCGGCTCCATCGAGTTTTCCTGCGATCGTTCCCGCAGGTACGGGAACGGGCAGGCATTCTGCACTTATCTGCGTGGCGGAGAGAATTTCTGCCGACCACCGGCGCTGCCGAATGTCAAATGCCAGATAGCGGGAGGCCAGGGAATAATCGACATACGGAGGCAGTCCGAGTCGCGAAAGAACATAGCCAATCACACTGAGGAAGCGAACCGGGGAGGCGAAAATGTGTGGCCGGTGTTTACGCAGCCAAAGAATTTTCGGCACGGGATACATGGGATGAGCGACCAGACCGGTGACTTCGAAAAGCTGCTTCTTCCCGAATGTTTTTTCGAGCCACGCGGCTTCCTCCGCGGCTCGATTGTCTTGGTTGAGAATGGCCGGGGCGATGGCTTCGTTCCGTCCATTTACTGGCACGAAAGTTTCGCCGTGCGAACTTAGGCACATTGCTCGAATGGGGTCTGAGAGATTCTTGGATACGGTTTGCGAGCAAGCGCACACCGCCTGCCAAAAGATCACCGGATCCATTTCTGCCTGCGAAGGAGCGGGAAACTCCGGCGTGTAGACGCAGGAATGCTGCGCAAGTATTTCACCGGCCAGAGCAAATACCACGGCTTTGCATCTGCTCGAACCGATATCGATGGCAAGCAAACTCATGATGGATCCGCTTCCGGATGATCAGCACTATTCACAGGAACTTGTCTGCTGCGACGGAAAGGGTTTGGCCGTGGACTCCAGATTCGACAACATCGATCTTTCTCTTGCCAA
>JASICF010000532.1 GCA_030044775.1 Candidatus Sulfotelmatobacter sp.
TCAGCGCCAATCCTTATGAAGCACCGGGTGAGCAGGACATTACGGCCGATGTGAACTTTACCGCTCTCGCCGCCACTTGCGAAAAACACGGGCTGCGCACTCGCAAGCTGATCACGCAATCGCAATTCTTAATAGGAATCGGCGAACCCAATCAGTTCGCCGACGCATTTGAAGAATGCCGCTTGCCGCAGGAACAAACGAAAGTCGCGCTGCAATTAAAACACCTGGTCACACCCGCAGGGATGGGCGAGAGCTTTCATGTGCTCGTGGGTCACCGGAGTGTCGTGCAAGAAGAAGTTGAATCGCTGTCCGGCCTCAGGTTTGGCGCGACCAAACGCTAAACTGGAAGAAGCTCAAGGCTTGCCCGCTGGAATTGTTTCATGAGCGGAAGACTTCAGAGTCGCGGTCGCTATACCGCTTTCAGCATACTCGTAAACTCCACGTCCCGATTTTCTTCCCAGCCTTCCTGCTTTCACGTACTGCACCAATAGCGGCGCGGGGCGGAATTTTTCGCCGAGCGATTTGTGCAGATACTCCAGGATACTCAGCCTCGTATCGAGCCCGACCAGATCGACCAGTTCGAACGGCCCCATCGGATGATTCAGTCCCAGTTTCAGAGCCTTGTCGATGTCTGCTGCCGAGGCAATCCCTTCCTGCAGCATGTAGAACGCTTCATTGCCTATCATCGCGTTGATGCGGCTGGTGACGAAGCCGGGCGATTCCTTGATCACCACAACTTCCTTGTTCATGCGAATGCCGACTTCGACTGCCGTGGTAAGCGTATCTTCGTCCGTCTCCAGAGCACGCACGACTTCGAGCAACTTCATCTTATGTACTGGATTGAAGAAGTGCATTCCCAGACACTTCTTTGCGCGATAGGTGACACTAGCGATTTCGGTCATGCTCAGGGAAGAAGTGTTCGACGCGAGAATGGTTGTCGGTCGGCAGAGTTTATCGAGCAGAGTGAAGATTTCGATCTTCGACTCCATCTCCTCGGGCACCGCCTCGATCACGAGATCGGCCTCGCGCGCGGCTTCTTCCACCGACCCTGCGTATTCCAATCTCTTGAAAGCTGCGTCGGCCGCGGATGCTTCAACCTTCCCTAACTCAACTGCCTTGTCGAGATTCGCTCGAATCTCGGTTTCTGCCCGGCGCAGCGCCGCGGGCACCAGGTCTTCAAGAATCGTGCGGTAACCGCCCACTGCGGCGGCATGCGCAATTCCCCGGCCCATGATTCCGGCGCCGATCACGGCAATGGTCTTGATCTCCGGCACTACTGTCCCGCCCTTTCCAGATCCTTAATTGCGTCGAGGATCGCGCTGTTGGCCGCACGCAAGCTTTCCCCAAGCCGCTTCTTTTCCTCCGTGTTCAACGAAGGAATCATGATGCAGATGCGCCGCAGTGTGTTCGTGATGTCTTCCACATAATTCATCGAACGGATTAATTCACCAGATGCTGGCATGAAGGCTCCTGTCGTAAACGTGCTCTTAAATGCGGGCTGCGGCTCATGAGCGTTCCCCGGTGAAAGGGGCGCAGCCGACTTTATATTCTGTACGCGCCAGCGGATTTAGTAAAGGCGGCATCCCCGAGTAAAAGCACCGCGTTAACGTTATGCGTTCTCGTTTCTCTCGGGAATTCATTCATCCAGCCTTAACGGGAAACACCTATAATTGCAATCGAATCTTTTGATGGGACTTTCTTAGCTGCCGCGAATCGAACCAACATGACAGATAAGCCGATCAAGCATTACATCTTCGCCAGCGACTTCGACCAGACGCTTACATTCAACGATTCCGGTTATGTATTGGCGGAACTGGTCGGCATCCCGGTAGGTGAGTTTGAACGGAAAGCCAAGGGCATGGCGAAGATCAGCCTGGTCCAGCAGGGAGCAGAGCTCGCATATTTGCTTCTGCATGATCCGGAGTTTAAGGCCAAAGTACGGAAAGAACATCTTTACGAAGTGGGCAAGCGTATCCGGCTGAAGGGCGACATCAAGCTGCTTTATCAGATTCTTGCAACTGGTATCGATGGACACTTCTTCGATTTCTATGTTCTTTCAGCCGCGCCGGTCGAAGTCATTTACTCGGCGCTCGAGGGGATTGTCCCGAAAGACCACATTTTCGGCACTGAGTTCAAATACGGGCCGGCGGGAGAAATCGATACGATCGTTCGAGCAACGGCTGGCTACGGCAAAGTTGCCGTTCTCAATCAGTTGCTGGCGGAGCACGTCGTCGGGCCTGATCATGTGATTTACTCGGGTGACGGCAGCTCCGACATTCATGTCATGTTGCAATTGAACGCGCGCGACGGCCTGACCATTGCCGTCTCTGAATCGCCGCACGTTTCGCAGATAGCCAAGCGCACCGTGCTCAGCGCTAGCGCTCTCGCGGTGCTGGCGCCAATCCTGGAGGAGATTGCGGGCTGGGGGCGGGCGCGCATCCGAAGTTTTTTCGAAGCGAACGGCATGTTGATTCAGGAGTGGGAGCGGGTTCACACCGACTGGCTCACCGTGCGGCCCGCAATAAGCGAGTTTGCCGAACCCCTCGATATGAAATGAGGCCAATCGCCCCGCTTTTGACTACTTTATGCTCCGCCACAAAAGCCTCGTACCGTTGTCTCATCAACATCAGCACGCGTTGGCTCTATGCGTGCGTATTGAACGCGCTTCGCCGATCGCCTCGGCGGATCTTGATAACTGGCAGGCGGAGACCGAACAGCACTTCGAACATGAGATCAAAGTCCATTTTTCCGCGGAGGAAACCGTTCTGTTCCCTCGCGCCCGCGAATTTTCACAACTGGCCCCTATTGTCGACGAATTGGTTGCTGATCACGCCGTGCTGCGCGAATCCTTTTCTCAGGCTCAAATGCGGCACATGTCTGCACAAACGTTGACGGCTTTTGCGCGGCAATTGTCAGCGCATATTCGCAGGGAAGAGCGTCAGCTTTTCGAGGAACTACAGCGGTTGATGACGCCAGGACAACTCGCGGATCTGCAGGTCAAGCTGGAAACCGCTCTTAAAGCCAGTTCTCAAGTCTGTTCCCTGGCAAAAAACCCACATGCGGCAAAACCATAACCGGCGCCTTGATTGGCCTACGTCTCCAGCCGGAAACGGGTCTCCGCCAGCGCATAAAGCTTACGCCAGACCAGGCGGTTGATGGTCACCACCATGGCTGCCATCATCATTGTCGCAGCCAGCAGTAGATGGAAATCGCCGCTATCGGTAGCCTGGCTGATCGTCGCCCCGAGGCCGGTAATCGTATAGGTGTGCCCTTTGAAATGAAAATACTCGGCGACAATGCTCGCATTCCAGGCTCCGCCGGAAGCGGTCACTAACCCCGTCACGAGATAGGGGAAAATTCCCGGAAGAATCAATTTTTTCCAGCGCGCGATGCCGCGGATGCTGAAGATCGAGCAGCATTCTTTCAAGTCGGTCGGAATGGCCATCGCTCCCGCGATCACGTTGAATAACACGTACCACTGCGTTCCTAACAGCAAAACTACAATCGAAGCCAGGCCCAGCCCACCGCCAATTTGAATCAAGACGAGGAGGATGACCGGAAGCAGCGCCGTCGCGGGCACAGAGGCCGCAATCTGCGCGAGCGGTTGTGCTACCCGCGCCAGCCGGGGATTCGATGCGATGGCCACGCCGGCAGGAATCGTCCAGAGCGCCCCGATCAGCAGAGCCAGGTTAACTCGCAGAAACGTTGCACCCAGCCCGAGGGTTACCTGGTGCAGTTCGGCTCCTCGCAGGCCAGCCAAAATCATCGCCACGCGTACTACGCCATATCCGATGGCCACCAACCCAAACAAGATAATCGCCCGAACCAGCCAATGCCGCCAAGCGGAAGAAGAGCGTTTGTTGTCTTCGTTTTTCCGTTCCCGGCTAAAGTACAAAAGCAGGCGTTCGCCTAAAGGATGGAATGTCTTGTCGCGAAGTCTTGCCAGACCGCCCGAATGCTGCAGAAGGTTCAGTACCCAAGATTGCGGAACATCCGCGCTTTCCACCTGCTCAACTTTGAACTTCTCTGCCCATGCGATCACCGGACGCCATATAAATTGGTCAAGCAGTACGATGACCAAAATCATGGTGACCACACCCCACAAGATGGAAATTGTGTCGCCTTCGCTGGCCGCAGTCTGCAGGTAAGAACCGAGGCCGGGCAAACGAAAATCTCTCGTTCCCAGCACAAACATTTCGCACACCATCAAGGCAAACCATCCGCCAGCAACCGACATCATGGAGTTCCAGACCAACCCGATTGCCGAGAACGGCAGCTCCATCTGCACAAAGCGCTGCCACCAACTGAAGCGGTAAATTGCGGCCGCTTCTCGCATCTCTCTTGGAATGCTCTTCAGCGAAGCGTAAAAGCTGAAGGCCATGTTCCAGACCTGGCCGGTAAAGATCAGAAGAATGGCGCCCATTTCCAGCCCCAGTTGGCGCCCGGGAAAAAGAGCAACCATGGCAAGCATCACACCCGGAAGAAAACTGAGAACTGGAATCGACTGCAGCACATCGAGCAAAGGAATCATAAAACGCTCGGCGCGCGAGTTATAGGCGGCAATGTAACCATACACCAGCGTAAAAATGAGACTTAGAACGTAAGCGATCGTGATGCGCAGGAGCGAATAACCCGCGTATGCGGGTAGAGCCCACACGCTGCGCGAAATCTCGACAGTGGGAGTGAACGGGCCAAACCACGAATGTCCGGCTCTCGCGATTCCATAAAAAAGGGCGATCGCTGCCGCGAACATGATCACATCCGGCAAATGCGAAACCTCGATGCTCGGCAGTTGCGACCACAAGCGGTACGCGGAGAATCCCCGCAGACTGGTCCCTTTTTTCATAAACCGTTATTTCCCCCGGCTGGGCGTTACGATCGAATCTTCGTGATCGAAGCTCGACAACATTAAGGCTTTCTGGATGTTGAGTTGCGCTCTTCGGCAGCTGGCTCCCCCGGCTTTTCGCGCGGGACCGGCTCGACGAGCAGCCTTTCGGTTTCGCCAATCTCAGTCTGAAGTAGGCGCCCGCTGTCGCGATCGTAATCAAAAATTTCCGCGTAGCGGCCCCAGTTCATCGCCGTATCGAACTGGCGCTGGACTTCATCTTCGGTAAAGTGTTCATCG
>JASICF010000533.1 GCA_030044775.1 Candidatus Sulfotelmatobacter sp.
GGTCAGCGAAGCCATGCGGCTGTTCACGCTGGCACCGAGCCTGGGCAGTGTTGAGTCGCTGGTTTCCCTGCCCGTGTTCACTTCTCACGCCATAATTCCGGCCGCAGACCGCGCCCGGATGGGAGTTACCGAGCAACTGATCCGGCTTTCGGTGGGAATCGAAAATGTCGACGACCTGATCGCCGATTTGGACCACGCGCTGCAGGCGGTTGCAGCAACGCAGAGAGTAACGGTAGGGTAAGCCGACCGACTTTGACAAGTCTGCTCAACGAAAATCCCGGCCGTTCGGCCGGGATTACTCTTAATAACTCAAGTCAAGAAACTCGAATCAGAATGTAAATCTCGCTCCAAACTGGAATTGGCGCGGAGTGTTGACCGTGTTGGTGATTTGTCCAAAGCCGGCGCAGTAGGTGTTCACCGCGGGATTGCAGGGCGTCTGCGGTTGCACCAGCGTCGTGCTGTACCCTACGACGTTTGGATATCCGTATTGCGGAGTGTTGGTGACATTGTAGGAAGAAACGTCGAAGCGCAACGCTTTCGATTCTCCGATGGGGAACGTCTTATAAATCGAAAGGTCTAAATCGCGGGCTCCTCTGGTCCGGACGTTGTCAAGATAGGCGGGTGCAGTTCCGGGGACGAATGGATTAGCCGCACCGCCATTTTCTGTGCCGGGTGTGGCGAAACAGTTGTAGTTGAACCAGCGTGCCACCGTATGCGGAGCGCCCACTGCCGGATTGCAGATCATATCGGCTCGCTGATTTATATACTCGACGGGTACACCTGAAGTTGGCGAGCTGATGGGAACGCCGGTGCTGAGATAGCTGATGGCATTTACGGTCCAGCCACCGAGAACTGCGTTCGAAGCGCCATTCAGGTTGACGCGCTGTCCTTTGCCAACCGGCAAGTCGTACGATACCTCTCCTGAGAACTGATACTTCACATCTTGAGGGCTGATGGAATGCTCGTATTGCAGATTCCGCCAGTCCTGAGCCGCGCCCAAGTGAGAGCCCACGAAACCCAGAGGAGGGTTGCCGTCGTCAGTGATTATTTTTCCCCAGGTAAAAGTGGCGAGGGTAGTGAAGTGGCTGGTGAGTCTCTTCTGCACTTTGGTTTGCAGAGAGCTGTACTCGGAGTCGCCAGCCGGGTAGCCGTTTACGACGACACCGTTGGTTTCTGAGCTCAAACTGTAGCCGCCGTTGCCGAACTGCGGGAACGGTTGAAGATTCGCCCACAATGGGACGCCAGGCGCGCTGAAGTTGGGATTGAGAGTTACAGGTCCGGCATAAGGCGCCGTCTCGCAGCTTGTGGAATTCGTGACGCAGAGAGCGGCGCCGTATTTTTCGATTGTGCTCACCGGAAGCACGTTCAGATCAACCGTGCTAAAAGGCAGGAAAAGTCCGCGGCTTCCGACATAGCCGGCGGTTACCACGACCTGGTGCGGCAGTTCGTACTCGAGCGCGAAGTTAAAGTTGTAAGTAGTAGGCGTGCGCTGAGAGCGCAGGACGGTGGACAAGCTAATCCCGAAATTGTTGGCCAGGCCTGTTGGCGGGCTGGTGAGAACGGGCACGATTCCTCCAGGCGTGCCAGGCGCAGTGGGGAAAGGATTGCTCAGGGAATAGGGGCCAGTGAAGTTGTCCGTGGGACCAGCCGCACACGTGGCGCTATTGGTGTTGAAGGTCGTATTGCCTGCGCTTTGGGTGGTCGGATTGGTTATCGCCTGGCTACAGGTGGCGTTCCACAATGTTTGGGAAGAGAACCCATCGGTATTCTGAAGCGCGCTGGCAACGTTGTGGGTGCTTGGTCCGAAGTAGAAACCGGCGCCGCCACGCACGACCAAGTGCTGGACCGGTTGGTAGGCAAAACCCAACCGCGGTCCAAGGTCATGAAGATTGGTTGTGAAAGGCGAACGATTGCTGCTGTTGACGTAGATCTCTGCACCGGTGTAAGGCACGCCACTGACCGTGTTGGTGATGGTGGGGTTGAAGTATTCCTGGCGATTAAAACGCTCGTTGCGGCCCGCGAAGATATCCCAGCGCAAGCCAGCGGTAATGGTAAGAGATTTTGAGGCATGAAACGTATCCTCGACGAAGGTTGCGTAGTAGGGGTTGGATTCGGCGGCAAAAACGTCTTTCGTGAAATTGGGGTAATCGGTATTTTCAGTGCCGGGCTCGGTCCCCATGCCAACCAGCAGGGAGGCAAAGTCGCTGCCGCCGACAAGAACGCCCGACGATGGCGAGGCTTGTTGATCGGTGGCGCTGAGATCGAAAAGGTATGAACCGGCGGGTGATGGAGGCTGCCCAACGTTGAGATAGCGCTTCATCCATTCGAAGCCGGTGGAAATCTCGTGCTTGCCGTGAACTTTAGTGATGGTGGCATTGGCGTCGCTATTTTCGCTGGCGTAGGCAAAATTGTTGTAATCGGCGGTACCGCCAACCCCGTCGGTTGATCCGTTGGGCGATTCAAAGTCGTTAAACAGCACGAAAGGAAGCTGCTTATAGACCACCTGTGCAGCCAGCGAGGCGGGGAAACCCTGCTGCGTGATGTCGTTGTTGAGGTACGATGACGGCCCGCCTTGAACCTCGTGGTGGCGCGTGAAGGAATAGCGCAAATTCAGGACAGTAGAAGAATTGAGGGTCAGATCGTCGGCCACAAGAATATTGCGCCCGTTCGTGGTGTTCAGGGCATAGTTGAGGTCCCACCCGCTGGGAAAAACGTTGGCCGTGGAGAAGATCAGCTTGTCATAAGAAAAGCGGGTAAAGATGCGCTGTCTCTCGCTCTTGGCCCAATCGACGCGGACATCGAACCGGTGCGCATTGAACGGGTCCAATCCCGGAAGGCCGAAGTTATTCTGGACGTCGGTGGTTGCCGCTTCACAGGTAGTGGGAGACGGCAGGTTACAAAGTGGCATTTTTGACAAAAACAGCAGACCGATCGGATTCGGGTTGGGGATTTTGTTTCCGGAAAATGCTTGTCTATTGCCGTTGGGCAGGTCGGGCAGGGTTGGATTGTAAACCGTGAAGTCCATCTTCGAAAAATCTCCGGTCCTTTCGGCGATGGTGGGAACCGTGAAGTAATCGACGCCCTCGAACTGCACCTGCTGCGTGTCTTCGTAATCCGCGAAAAAGAAGATCTTGTCTTTCTTGATCGGTCCGCCGATGGCTCCGCCCTCCTGGTAGCGGTGGAAATTCGGAGGCGTGTTCGGCATTCCGCTGGTCAACTCGGTGTTCTTGTTGAAGTATTCATTGGCGGACAAAGCGTTCGGGCGGAATACGCCAAACGCGTCGCCGTGAAGTCTGTTGGTGCCGGACTTGCTGACAAGGCTGATCACACCGGCGGCGCCGCTCTGGTAGGAAGCCGGCGTATTCTGGGTTTCGACGCGGACCTCATCGACGCCATCCTCCGGAATATTCATGGCCGGAATAATGGCGGCGGCATTGTTTTCCGCCACGCCGATGGGGCTGCCGTCGAGCATGTAGTAAACGGATCCGACAATGGCACCGTTGATCGTGGCGGAGGAAACGTCGACACCGGGACGGCCGATCGAGATGTTCTGGATGGACTGCATCGAATCGCTTGAATTGGGCGAACCATTGGGCGGAGTTACACCCGCGCTCAATTGGACGAGATCGTACACGTTGCGATAGAGCAGGGGGACTCGATCGATTGTGTCGGAGCCGATCAGCGACCCGACGGTTGAGTTACTGGGCTCGACCAAGCTGGCGGTACTGGTGACGGTGACCGTTTCCGCGATCGTGCCGACTTCGAGGGCGATGTTGACCTCGGTGACCTGATCGACGGTGACCATGACCTTGTCGTGGGCCGTGGTCTTGAAACCTGTCTGGCTGGCCGTGACCTGATAGACACCGGGGCTGAGGGAGATGAAAGTGTAAAGTCCCGCGCCGGTAGTAACGGTATGCTGCGTCACTCCGGTGGCGCGATTTAGCAGAACTACCCGGGCTCCTGGAACGAGCGCTCCAGCAGAATCGGTGACCAATCCACTGATGCTGCCCCTGCCGGCCTGGGCAAGCCCTGCGGAAACTGCAAAGAGGAAAAGAGCGCAGCCGCAAACGACATCCCGCATCTTTCTGATAAGTGCATTTCTGCCCGTCATAAACCGCCCTCCCAACCGGGATCGCGCCCTGATATTCAACAGCTCCCGTGGTCTGTGCGCGCTGCTCGCGCACGAGAATGGAGCCGAAAGCATGACGCGCCAGTGGCTTATTAAATCGTATGAATAGTGCGTTTATTCGGCATATGATGTCAAGAGCAAAACTTGAAAAAACATAGCGGCATGTTGCATCAAGGAGAAAC
>JASICF010000534.1 GCA_030044775.1 Candidatus Sulfotelmatobacter sp.
CTGATCCGCGGGGCATCGCGCGAGAACTGCATTGTGCTGACTCGCGAAGGGCTTGAAAACGGCCCGCTGCGCTTCCCGGACGAGTTCGTCCGCCACAAGATTCTCGATCTGGTCGGCGACCTCGCTCTGCTGGGAAAGCCAATCCTGGGCAAGATCGTTGCAGATCGTGCCGGTCACGCGATGCACACGGCTCTTGTATCGCGCATCCGGCGTGACAAGACGTTGTGGAAAGAAGTGACGCTGCCAGAGGAGGAGCACGACGCGGCGGCAGTGGTCGGCGCGCATGTCTCGGCCGGATCGACCTTCTGATATTTGCCAGCGTTCACGCCGGATTAGTCTGCACGGTTCACGCGACGCTTACGAGCCTGTGCCCGGCACTCGGGGTGTTCTCTAAGCAGCCTCTCCAATTCAGCGCGGGTCTCGCGAATCAGCGCGGCGGCAAACTGCTTGGCTGAGTTCTGCCGTTCAGCCGAAAGATCCTTGATGCGCGTATTCAGCAGGGGAATATCCTGCTCGAACCACTGCAATGTTTTCTGCATGCGACTGATGCGGTAGGAAGCGGGAAGCATGGCTGGATTCTCCGTGTCTTCCCAGATTGCCATGCCGAAGGTCGGACGCTAGTGCCAAACTGAATACCACCGGAAACAGACAAAAGGAAGGAACGGGGCGGAATCGACGTGAGAAAACGCTTGAATCAAGGCCTTAGCCGATGACCTTACTGGATAGCTTCCAAACCCGAACCCGAGAGCTTCTCCAGCGGTCCCGCACTTTTCTCCATCTGTTCGTTAAGCCAGTGTTCGAGGAGGTCGCGCGAACTCTGGGGCAAGTTCGAAAACCGCAACCCGACATTCCCCCTGGCATCGCACCAGGCCATTTCCGCTTCCATTTCAAGACGCGCTTTGCAGCCGGGCAATGCGAATTGCAGGCGCGCATCGCCGTTTTTGGGCAGCGCCTGGGCCACCATGATCGCGATTCCGCCTTCGCTGATGTTCGTGCTTTTGGCTCTATATGGCTTGTCCTGCAGGATGACCGTAACCGGCATCTCGACCGGTTGGCGATAGTAGCGCCGGCGCTCCCGCTCCATGAAATTTAGTGCGGCGTGAAAGCAGCGTGCAGCATTCAGGCCGGTGACAGGTTTCTGCAAAACGAAATTAATGCCCATGCCGAAGGCCTGCTGAGTGGTCGTTTTCCTGCCGTTCAGCACGGCAAACGCGATCGAACTTCGGTTGCTGGGAGTGTTGCGCAGCCCCTGCAGCACCTCCAGGCCGCCGTTTACATCGTCGCAGTCGATAATCACGGCATCGAATTTCTCCGTGTTAAGGATCTGGCTAGCTTTTTCCGCCTCCTGGCAGACCTCGACCTGAATGGAAAGCTTTTCCAGCATTGGCCGCAGGACTCGCACCATGTCCACGTCCTGGCTCAAGAGGAGGGATTCCAGCGTCATATGGAGATTGTAGGCTCTGTCCAAAGCTCTCAAAAGTAACTAAGGTATTAGGCACAGGTTCAAAGTGCTCAGGGCTTTTGTGGGAAACAAAGGCGCAGAACCCGACACCAGCCACAACATGATCCACCGGGCGTATCTTTCCCTCGGATCCAACGTCGGAGACCGCGAAGCACAACTGCATGAGACGGTTGCCCGGCTGGGAACGGTCGGGCGGGTAGCGAAGGTTTCATCCTTCTACGAGACTGAGCCAGTGGAGTTTACCGAGCAGCCCTGGTTTTTGAACTGCGCAGCCGTTCTGGAAACGGACCAGACTTCACAGCAACTGATGAAGGCGCTTCTGCGGATCGAGCAGGACATGGGGCGGCGGAGGGCACAGAAGAAAGGTCCGCGGCAGATTGATATTGACATTCTGTTGTTCGACGACGAAGTGGTGGAGTCGGAAGAGTTGAGGATTCCGCATCCGGGGATGGCAAAGCGGAGATTTGTGCTGGAGCCGCTGGCGGAGATTGCGCCGGAAGTGAAGCATCCGGTGATGGGGAAAACGGTGCGGGAGATGTTGCGGGAGTTGCCGGAGGGGCAGGTGGTGAGGAGGGTAAAATCTGTCGCGTCCGGCGATGCTTTGGCGCAGTGAAGTCCCGGCCGTCCGCGGACTGGCCGACGGTTTTTCCTCACGCAGAACAGAGAGTTTCTGCGTGACCAGATTCAAGAGCATTGGGCCATGCTGGTGGCCATCCTGTATGCGCTGGCGACGATGCCGTTGGAATGCGGGCGAGGCCGAGACGAAAAGCAGGTTCCTCACCCGCGCCTCGCGCGAGTTCGGAATGACATCGGGAATGCTTGATTGCGTTCGTCGGGAATGCTTGATTGCGTTCGTCGGGAATGTTTGATTGCGTTCGTTTCGCTAAGGAACGATGATGCGGCTGCCGGCTTCCTGCGGAGTCAGGACGGCGGATTGCTTCTCAGGAAATTGGGCATAAAGAAAGTCGATGAATGCGCGCGACTTGGGGCGCCCTGACGTGCGTCCGTGGGCAAGGCGAAGCAGGAAGACGAGCGACTTGAGCACGTCGGCGTCGCGCAGGGTAGAGTAGCCGAGCTGTTTTTGTTCGGCCTCACGATACTGTTTCGCCATTTCCTCGACCTGCTGAGCGACGGCGTGTTGCGCGCGCCCGGGGAATGGCGGCTCATAGTGCAGACCGGAATTGACGAGGCGCTCATAACTCGCGCACATGGCAGTCAGCGCCGCGATCAGATCGCCGTCGTTAAGCGTGCGGTCGGAGCGGGCCGCCTTTGCCAGCGCATAACTCAACCCCATCAGCAGATGTTCGCGCTCGTAGGTGAACTGCTCGGAAACCTCTATCTGCAAAAACAAAGAGGCCGCGTCGAATTGCTCGGCGGGACGCGGCTTTTCATGCTCCCGCGCTTGCTGCAGGTAGGGGCATTCGCTCGGGCAGTCAAGCGTGACCTCGCGCTGCTCGCCGCAACATTGCGCGCAAATACGCCCATGGATGGCGGGACAGAAGCGTTTCTCTTTACGAAGTTCGCAGATCGAGCAGGCCAAATCGAGGCTCCCTTTTCCATCATTATGACATTTCAGGTCGGAGCGCTTCCGGGGCGGATCGAAGACTTGGAGGCGGCGGGGCCGCCGGCCCGACGCTCTCCGGCCGATTGGGCGCGTTTTTTCGCGCCATTTTGAAACTGAGATGACGAATTAGCTTGTAATAATGCGCTTTTTCCGCTACAAAATGCGTAGAACCCGCGTAAAATAAGGTGTTTTCCACAGGGGCACTGATATACCATCAAGGCCACTGGTAATAATTCAAATCCATAACCCAGGAGGAAGCATGGCAACAGGTTTAACGAAGACTCAACTCGTCCGTCATCTGGCGGAGAAAACCGAAATCCCCAACAAGACCGCAGCGGCATTTCTCGAAGAGCTGGCCGATGTAGCGGTGAAAGAAACCAAGAAAAATGGCGTATTCGTCGTGCCCGGCCTCGGTCGTCTGGTGAAGGCGCACCGCAAGGCCCGTATCGGACGCAATCCCCAGACTGGTGAGCCGATCCAGATCAAGGCCAAGACCGTGGTAAAGTTCCGCGTAGCGAAAGCTGCGAAGGACGCAATCGCCCCGAAGAAGTAGTTCGTGTTTCGAGAGTGACTCGGAAGGCCGGCCTCGCGCCGGCCTTTGATTTTTGCAGTCTCGCCATAGGGATTCTTCTGCTCGCACTCGCATGCGCTCGTGCTCGCTCAGAATGACAGTATTAAACGGCGATTGCGTTAGTCTTGTAGGTTACTTGCTTATGCTTAATTGGATCGTGATTGGAATCGGGGACATCTCAACCCGCCGCGTCATTCCCGCAATTCAAGACGAAACGCGCAGCAAACTGTATGGCGTCGTAACGCGCGATCCGGCGAAAGCGGCAACTTACAGCGTCAAGACTTGGACGAATCTGGATGAGGCGCTTGCAGACTCCGCGATCGACGCGGTTTACGTGGCGACACCGGTATTCCTGCACGGGCCGCAAACGATTCAATCCCTTCGCGCCGGCAAGCACGTGCTGTGCGAAAAGCCAATGGCGATGAATGAAGCCCAAGCGCGTGAGATGCTGCAAACGGCCGAAGAATGCAGGCGGGTTTTTGGCATAGCGTATTACCGGCGTGCGTATCCGAAAGTTCAGCGCGCGAAGCAATTGCTGGAAGCTGGAGCGATCGGTAAACCGGTGCTGGCTGAACTCACATGTCACGGATGGTTTGATGGCAGAGCGTACGACGGAGACGATCGTGGCCGGCATTGGCTGGTTGATCCGGTGAGGGCGGGGGGAGGACCGCTTTATGACATCGCGTCGCACCGAATCGACGTATTGAACTATTTTTTCGGCGAGCCACGGCGGGTGTGCGCCCAGCTTTCGAACGCCGTTCATCATTACGCAGTTGAAGACAACGCGACAGTAATGATCGAATATGCGGGCGGACCGCGTGGAATCGTCGACGTGCGCTGGAACTCGAAAATCAAGCGCGACGAGTGCCGCATTCGCGGGACGGATGGCGAAATTGAAATGTCGCCCCTGAATGGGCCGGAGTTGATTTATCCCGGAGGACGCAAAACTCTACCGGTACATCAGAACGTGCACCTGCCGCTGATCGAGAACTTTGTAGACGCGGTGGAAGGCAAAGATGCGTTGCTCGCCAGCGGCGAAGCGGCTTTTTGGACGGATTGGGTCACGGAACGGGCACGGGAGTCCTCGCCCAGCCTGACACCTTCTTGAGGCCAGTGTCATGCACATGAGATCCCTCGCCCCGCTGGGGAAAACGCGGGACTTCGGGATGACGCCATCGATTCTGTTGGTTTACTGCTTCCCGCACGCTTACTTCGCGTACTCGTTCTTCACCACTTCGCCGGCTTTCATCACAAATTTCACGTGCTGAAGGATGGTCACGTCCTGCACGGGATCGCCGTCGACTGCGATGATGTCGCCCCACGCGCCGGGTTGCAGTGTTCCCGCTTTTCCAGCCCACCCCATCAGATCCGCGGCGCTTAGAGTTGCGGCCTGAATCGATTGCAAAGGCGTGAGACCGAGTTTCACCATGACAGCGAATTCGTGCGCGTTCATGCCATGCGGGTAAACTGCGGCGTCGGTGCCGAACGCAACTTTCACTCCGCTAGCGAAAGCATGAGCAATGTTCTTGCGCGCGGCCGGAATCACTGCCTTGGCTTTTACCAGCAGGAAGTCGGGCAAGTGAGTCAGCCCGGCATTGTCGAGCATCCAGTCGCCGAGATAAAGAGTGGGAACGAGATACGTGCCGTCTTTTTTCATTTCGGCAATGGCAGCGTCATCGATGTAAGAGCCGTGCTCGATGGAATCTACTCCCGCCTCGGAAGCCCAGAGAATGGCCTGCGCACCGTGGGCGTGAGCCGCGACTTTGCGGCCGAGACGATGGGATTCCTCGACGATGGCTTTCATCTCTTCCAAAGTGAACTGCGAGGCCTGAGGATCGTCGCCTTTGCTGAGAACTCCCCCGGAAGCCATAATCTTAATCAGATCGGCACCATACTTTATATTTTCGCGCACCTTCTCGCGGCAGGCCCAGGGTGAATCGCAAATCCCCTCCTCTTTGGCGTGGTATTCGAACGGCAGCAGATTGTTGTCGGCGTGACCTCCCGTGATGCCGAGCGGAGGACCGCTTACCAGCATTCTCGGGCCCGGCACATCGCAGGCATTGATGGCATCGCGCAGGGCGACATCGCTGTATCCGTCTGCGGCCACGTTACGCACTGTCGTAAAACCGGCCTGCAGTGTGACCCGCGCGTTCTTCGCTCCGGTGAGGGTTTCGCGCGGCACCGAGATACCGAGCTCCTCGTAGCCGAATTTTGGGTCCATAGTCAAATGCGTGTGCGCGTCAATCAGGCCTGGCAATACTGTAGCGTTCGGCAAATCGATGACGGTTGCACCTGCGGGCACCCTTGCCGCCGAGGAGTTACCAACACTGGCGATCCTTCCGTCTTCAATCACGATCGTCTGATCCGGCAACAGCTTTCCCGTCTTGACGTCGAGCAAGTGGCCGGCGTGAATCGCCACGAGGTTTGAGGATTGCTGGGCAGCACTCTGCCCAAAAAATGCGAGCGCCGCCGCGACGGCCAGGACGGTATGGAGAATTCCCTTCATCGATCTTTCTCCCCAAGGTGGATTCGAAAACGTACCGAAGAATATCAAAATGAGCCGCTCAGTGGGGGCAAGGCGCAAGAAACGGCCGACTGGCTTGACGTGATCTCAGATAGAACATTTTCCCGAATCGCACGTAAAATGAATGTGGGCTTTCCCAGCGTTTGTTGTCCGGCCCAAGGATTTGAGATCGGTTATGAGACTCATGCGAACTGCAATTTTCGCGCTGGTTATGGCCGGCGCGTTCTTCTACTTCACCACCTGGCGTTCCAATGGACGGTTCGGTACCTCAGACGCCGTGAATTGGCTTACACAGCCCACGCATGTCGAGATCACCGAAGCTGCCGGCAGCGAGTCCCTCGATAGCGAAGAGCAGAACAATATCAGCGTCTACCGCAAAAATATTCCGTCGGTAGTAAACGTCACCTCGCGCGCCATGACCCTCGACTTCTTCTACGGTCTGGTGCCGCAAGAAGGCCAAGGCTCGGGCTTTGTCATCGACAAAGAAGGTCACATCCTTACCAACTATCACGTGATCGCCGACGCCAGCCAGATCGAGGTGACACTCCACAACCGCAAGAAGTACAAAGCGACCATAGTGGGAAGTGATCCAGCGCACGACCTCTCCGTGATTCAGATCAAAGCGCCCGATCTTGTTCCGGCCGTGCTCGGCGACTCGCGCAACCTGCAAGTCGGGCAAAAGGTTTATGCCATCGGCAATCCCTTCGGCCTCGCAGGAACCATGACGCGCGGTATCGTAAGCTCGATCCGTCCGGTGCGAGAACCGAACGGCGCAACCATCGATGAGGCGATTCAGACCGATGCCGCCATCAATCCCGGCAACTCCGGCGGCCCGCTGATGAACTGGCACGGCGAAGTGATCGGCATCAATACCATGATTCTTTCGAGCGTGGGGCAGAATTCCGGAGTTGGATTCGCGATTCCGATCAACACCGCCAAGGCTGTACTCAACGATCTGATGACGCTCGGCCGGGTTCGTCGGCCTGCGCTGGGCGTGAGCACCATTCCCATCAGCCCTGAACTCGCCGAAGAAATTGGCCTTTCCGCGGACTACGGCCTGCTGATCGTGCAGGTCACACCCGGTGGGTCAGCCGATCAAGCCGGCTTGCGCGGCGGCACGGAACGAGCCTATCTGGGCAATACTCCCATTATGCTGGGAGGTGACCTTATCGTGGGGATCGACGGCCAAAAAGTCGAGGACGAGGACGACCTGGGGCAGGTGATGAACAATCACCGTGCAGGAGACACAGTAAGAATCACTATCTATCGGGGCAAGCGAAAGATGGATGTCAATGTCGCGCTGGGCGAAGCAAGGGAGCAAGTGTAGCAACCCGATGTTTTGCAGAGTTCCTTTGCGAATCTGCGGTCAGGGGCTGTCCGCAAAGCCTGCCAAAGTTTAGCCGAACAAAACTTTATCGATCTGCTGTCGACGATCTCAGAAAGCGTAGCGCACGGATTCCGTGATATTGTTCGCGTGGAAATATCGCGGATTCGTCGGCCCCACAAACGAGTCTTCGTTGTACTGAAAATAATTGAAGCCGCTGTTCCAATAGAATTTGTGGCCCAAGTCCACGGTCAAATAGACCACCGGCTGATAGAACCTGTATTCGTTCGTTCCCAGGGGCTGCAGAATATTGAATTGCGGAACGGCGCCATCGACATTCGTAATGCTGCCGCCTGCGTTGATCAGAGTGCGTTTATCAAAACGGAAGCGCACCAACGCCATGCCGAACTGCGTGTGATTGTTGTACTCGGCATAGTTCTCCAAAGGGTTGGACAAAGTTGTCGATCCGGCGGGAAGCGGTTGAGCGCATCTCACCGCTCCCGTTACAAAGGGAAGCAGCACACCGGTGGGAGGTGTGTCGGCAAAACAAACATAGGCGTTCTGGATCATGTCATTGTAGTTGTAGGCGAGATCCAGGCCGAGATGGCTGCGCGGCGCAAAAGAAGCAGACATCCCATAATTCCGGTTGTGCCCAACGTAGTTCGTCAGGGAATAGGCATTGGCATCTTCGACCAGGTTGAGCGAGCCGCCGATTACCGCCCACGAGACCGGGTTGTAGCCGGCCTGGAAACGGTAGCGCTGTTCCTTGCGCGGCGCGATAGGAACGATGACGTTGTCGTAATTTACGTCCTCCACGTCGAGGTTTAAGCGCACAGCCCTCACGGGCCGCGCCCAAACTCCCGCCAAAGCTGTATTTTCGTGAACCGTGATGCTGGTTTCACCACTGGCCGTGAAGTTGGCGAAGTCGTCGAAAACGCGATCTCCATATCGGTACCCGATGCGCGCGCCGACTTTGTGGGAAATGTCCCAGTCCAGCTCGGTTTGATTTCGCTTGAGCGACTGATTGAAGGACGAAACAGCGATGGTGGGTGTGATTGTCGGAGCAGTCGCGCTCAGCGGCGTCAAGAGCGTGCAGGCCTTGGGATTGGCGCAGTCGCTGTCGGTCTCGCTGAAATCGCCGTTTTGCGGAATGCGAAATGCCCAGAAATAAAAGCGGTCGACGAGGCGAAAGTATCGGTTGAGATGAACCGTCGCTTCCGCGTCGGCAACGTCGGAAACGCGCGTGGCGGCGGCGGCACCTGCCCCGCTGAAAGCGCGCGTAGCGGTGCGCGTAATCAAGCCGCTGAAGTCTTCGTCGAACGGCGTGCTCATGTCTGCGTTACTGTAGGAGAAAGAACCAACCAGGTCGACGCGCTGGAAGTAGTTGCTGCGCAGGCTGAGCCGCTCGGTCGGCGTGGAAGTGCGCACCCGCTGGTCGCGGGTGTAACTGAAATATCCGCTGCACGTCGCGTTGGTGAGGATCCCGTTGGCAATTAGCGTGGTGGTTTTCTTGGCCAGAGCGCAGGGTTCGTTGTTGGCGGTGTCGAACGACAGGCCTAATTCCACCGGGGTGCCGCTCGAAAGCAGCGCAGGAGCAAACGAGGCCAGCTGCGCGTCCGTATCTCCCCGGAAGTAGTCGAGAAGTTCGTCATAGCTGATCACCGTCCGGGGCGCAATTTTCCAGTCCGCGCCCATGCGATAGGAGTTCATGGTCGTATTCCACGGGTTGAGCAAGAGACCCTCTGTGCCCTCGTGGATTGCATCGTAGGTCGGCCCGGTCATGTTGTTGTGCGAATAACCGAGGCGAAAGCTCACGCGCGATTGCGGCAGGAGGGTCAAATCCACGTCCGTCATGCGCCGCGTGGTGTCAAATTCGGTTGGCGAATTCAGTACCGGCATCGAAGGCGCCGAGGTCGGAGGGTTCAATGGATTCGAAAGCAGATCGTAATTGGAAACGTACTGATCGCGGCGGAAGGTGCCGTGAAAGCGATACCACTTGTTTTTGTCAGCGCGCAGCCGCAGGGCGTTGTCGGGATCGCCGCCCCAGCCGCAGCTCGTCAGGAAGAAAGAATCGAATACCAACCCCTGGTGATTGAGCGAATCCATCGAGAAGGTTTCGCTCAGAAAGCGCGGCCCGGTCTGCAAATCAACCAGCGTGTCATACATGGGATTCAATCCGGTGAGGTTCGTGGACCGGTAGCCCATCTCGACGGAGGAGTGCACGAGGTAGTCGCCCCGGTTGATCCCGTCCGTTTCCACCGACTCGCTCTGCGACGAGCAGGGATTTTGTGCGCGGAGGCGAACGGGCGCGGCCAACCAGCCCGAAGCAAGCGCAATCACGAGAATGGGCAGCCAGCTTGGCCAGCACATATTCGCCCGCTGCGGCTTCACGGCAGGTTCGATTCTTAAGACCGGAAGGAACGGTAAATTGAGTTTTCGTGGCATCGCGGTGACACTCCTCACTTGAAGAACACGGAGCTGAAGTTGGAACCGTGGATCTGGCCATGGCACATGGTGCAGGCCTGATACTTGGCGGACTGGTTGTGCACCGGGCCGGCGGGATTGGCCCCCGGGAACGTATGACACTCGAGGCAAAGCATGTTCACCATGCTTACCTTCAGCAGGCGCGCGTTTGCCGAGCCGTGGGGCGTGTGGCAACTGCCGCACCCCTCGGTTTTGACCGGGGTGTGCTCGTAGACGTACGGACCTTGCTTTTCGGCGTGGCACTTGTAGCAAACGGCATCGCCGCTGGCCAGTGTCTGTAACTGGCGCACCGTTCCCGCGCCATGCGGGTTGTGGCAGTCGCTGCACTCGACTAGTCCCTCCTCGACGCGGTGGTGAAAGGGTTTGGCGAAGTCCGCCTTCTCGGTGCTGTGGCAGCCGTAACAGAGTTCCGGCTGGCTTTTCACCAGCAGGAACTGCTTGCCAACGGCATGATGGGGCGAGTGGCAATCGAGACAACCGACCTCGCTGCTGGCGTGCGCCGACTCGGCGAAGTGCGACTGCGCGTGGCTGTCGCCGTGGCAGGCGAGGCAGCGAGCGCTCGCCTCAGCCCGGCTGTGATCTTGAAAGACAAATATCTTGGTTTTGTCGCCGCCGCCTGCCACGTGCTCGGCGCCCGGGCCGTGACAGGCTTCGCAACCCTGCAGGGACGGCCCGCCCTTTGTGTCAAGCGTCGTCTTCCAGTGCGGGGTCTTGGCCCAGGCGTTGTAGATTTCCTCGTGGCAGGTTTTACAGGTGTCGGAACCTACATACTGGGAAGTGTCGGCAGTTTTGGCCGTCTTCTTGTCCTTATCTTTATCTTTGACACTTTGATCCGCGGCCGCTAAGGGCAATGAGAACCAGAGCAGCACCGCCAGAATCAGCAGACTGCCCAACCAACCGATCTGTGGCCTGAGTTTCGTCATGTCCACACTCTCGCGTGAATTGCGATTTCGAGGTGCATGCCGCAAGCTTCTTCTGACATGCTGTGTGGATTATCGGTTGGAGTTCGCGGATTGGCGGTGATTTTGAAGGACGGGAGGTCTGCTGCTTGGACATGTCCTTTCCGTCCTGGGAATTGTGTGCAATCAGGAAAGCCTGGCAGCGCGAAATTCTCCATTTTGCAGCAAAAGGGAATCTCGGCGTTGATAGAGTTTAGTAAAAGGGCAGGGCTGGAGGCTTGTTATCTTGTCCAACGCCGGAACAGAAGCGCGCCATTGGTTCCTCCGAAGCCGAAGGAATTTGACATGGCATATTCGAGATCGGCCTTGCGCGACTGATTGGGAACAAAATCCATATCGACGGTTTCAGGCTCCTGGTGAACGAGGTTAATGGTGGGGGGCAGCATTTGATCCCGCAAGGCTAGAACGGTAATGCCTGCCTCCAGCCCGCCCGCGCCGCCAAGAAGATGACCGGTCATGGATTTCGTGGAGCTTACCGGAATCCTGCGACTGCCGAAGAACTTGCGAATAGCATGGGCTTCGAGCGTATCCCCGATGGGAGTCGAAGTGCCGTGGGCGTTCACATAGCCGACTGCGTCTGCCGCGATTCCCGCATCGCGCACCGCATTGCGCATCACGCGGAATCCGCCTTCGTGCTCCGGTGCGGGCTGCGTCATGTGGTAGGCATCGCCCGACATGCCGTAGCCTGCCACCTCCGCCAGAATGCCAGCGCCGCGTTTCCGGGCGTGCTCCAGTTCCTCCAGCACAAGAATTCCCGCGCCTTCGCCGATCACGAACCCATCGCGATCTTGATCCCATGGCCGACTGGCCGAGGGCGGATCGTCGTTCCGTGTGGAAAGAGCCCGCATGGCGGCGAAGCCGCCGACGCCCATGGGCGTAATCGCCGCCTCGGATCCGCCCGCGATCATCACATCGGCGTCGTTGTGCTGAATGATGCGGAACGAATCTCCGATGGAATGCGCGCTGGTCGTACACGCGGTCGCGGTTGCCTCGTTCGGCCCTTTCGCGCCATAGCGCATCGACACCTGACCAGCGGCGAGGTTAACGATCGCGGAAGGAATGAAAAAAGGCGAAATCTTGCGCGGGCCACCTTCGATGAGAGCGTTGTGCTCGCGCTCAATAATATCGAATCCGCCGATGCCCGACCCGATGTGGACGCCGATGCGTTCGTCATTTTCGGGGGTCACTTTCAGGGCCGACATTTTCATCGCTTCATCCGAGGCGGCGATTGCCAGATGGATGAAGCGCGCCATTTTTTTTACTTCCTTTTTTTCGATGAAGTTGAACGGGTCGAAATCCTTGACCTCGGCCGCTATCTGGCAGGCGAAACCACTGGCGTCGAATTGCGTGATGCGGCCAACGCCGCTTTTGCCGGCGAGCAAGGCCTGCCAAACTTCTCCGGTGGTGTTTCCCACGCCGCAGATCAGGCCGATGCCGGTAACTACGACCCTGCGTCCCAAACTATTTCCCTGCCTTGGCGTGCTTCGAAATATAGTCGATGGCGTCCTGCACGGTGCGGATTTTCTCGGCGTCCTCGTCGGGAATCTCGATATCGAAGCCTTCTTCGAAAGCCATCACCAGTTCGACCGTATCGAGCGAATCCGCGCCGAGGTCATCGACAAAGGAGGCGCTGGAAGTAACTTCGCCTTCATCCACGCCCAACTGCTCAACAATAATCTGCTTTACTTTCTCATCAACGGCTGCCATGTTTCTCCTCGCTTACCTTATGATTTTGAATTCGCTGCCCGGGATGCAGGCGTGCAAACACTCTTGGCCTTCTCTCAAAATCCAATCCCTGCGGAAAAAAGGCGAACGTGTAGTGTAACGGTCCCGGCAAACGCCTGTAAAGGAAGCGCCGGACTTTGTAAGGCTGGCGCCTGTGATATACCTTCTGCATCCTAAATGTGGCCGCTTGCTGTGGTCAAACTATGCGCGCAGTCGTGCAGCGGGTCAGCCGTGCCCAAGTCGCTGTTAAGCAGGAAATCACCGGACAGATCGGGCCCGGGCTTCTAGTCTTGCTCGGGATTGCCCGGGAAGACAGCGAAGTCGATGTGATTTATTTGGCTGAGAAGATCGCCGGGCTGCGGGTGTTCGAAGACGAGCAAGGCAGGATGAATCTCAACGTAAACGATGTGGGGGGAAGCCTTTTGGCGGTTTCGCAATTCACGCTTTACGGAGATGTGCGCCGGGGAAAGAGACCTTCCTTCGATGCCGCTGCGCCTCCGGAGAAGGCGCGGGCGCTTTACGATCTCTTCGTGGCGCAAATCCGTGCCGCGGGCCTGCGCTGCGAAACTGGCCGCTTTCAGGAAATGATGAAGGTGGAACTAGTGAACGAGGGCCCGGTTACGATTCTCCTGGATTCCGCAAAGCAATTCTGACAATCACAAAAACAGACAGTGTCCAACGTTTGTTTGAACTGGAAGAACAAGAGACAAAGCCGCTGGAAGGGATCTATCCAACCAACTCAAAGGAGTGATTCACATCAGCGCGATTCGAGAATGATGTCCGCGACGCGCGCAACTTCCACTGCGGCTTTGACATCGTGCGTGCGCACGATGTGCGCGCCTCTGAGAATAAGGGCCGTCTGGATGGCGAGATTTCCGTTCTGCCGTTCAGCGACGGGCGTGTCGTTTCCATTCTTCGCGAGCATGCGCCCGACGAAAGACTTATTCGAAGCTCCCACGAGCAGAGGGAAACCCAGGGCTTGCAATTCCTGAAAGCGGCCTAGCAAGGGATAGTTCTGCTCAAAGTTCTTTCCAAATCCCAAGCCGGGATCAAGCACAATTTTTTCTCTTCGCACTCCGGCGAGCACTGCCGCTTCTGCCCACTGTTTCAGTTCACGTTTTACGAGCAAAACAACATCGCCCGGCGGAAGCAGCGTTCGCCATTCGTCCGGCCGTCCCCGCATGTGCATCAGAATCACGCCGCAATTGAGTCCGGCGGCGGTTTTGGTCATATCGGCATCCCAGCGCAGCCCGCTCACGTCGTTTATGATCTCAGCCCCTGCCGCAATCGCTGATCGAGCTACGCTGGCTCGGTACGTATCGATCGAAATGATGGCCTCTGGGCGGATTTTCTTAACGCCCTCGATCACCGGCATTACTCGCCGCAATTCTTCTTCGGCGCTAACAGGCTCTTTCCTGTGCGCGTCCTGGTTCGGTGCCACTTCGTTTTGATTCGCTTGCGAACTGCCAATGACGTTCGCTCCGGGCCGGGTCGATTCTCCTCCGACATCGAGGATGTCGGCCCCCTCCTCAAGCAGCTTTAACCCGTGCTCGATTGCCTTCTCAGGCCGCAGATAGAGTCCTCCATCGAAGAAAGAGTCCGGCGTAACGTTCACAACCCCCATGATCAGCGTGCGCCTGCCCAGTGCGACAGTTCGGACGCCGATACTCCACTCGAAAAGGGCTCGCATGGGAGAGATTTTAAATTAAAGAGCGCAGGCGGAGCCGGTGATCCAATTCGCGCACTCGATGTGGAGCGTTCCGTCTACCTTCGCGAAATTCAACCGCGTCGGCGCTTTTCATTGGTTTCTAAGAAATCCCGCAGAGCGACAGCATTATTACGTTTCTCATTTCTCGATGAGTACAAGAGCGTGAGACGTTGTCGCTCTCGGGCTAGTGTCCGAAGTTTTTCTAAATCACTCCGGGTTTCAGGAGCTGACAATTCCTTGATATAACGCTTTTGAAACTGAGGCCATTCTTCGGGATTGGCATGAAACCATTTGCGCAATGCATTGGACGGAGCCACGTCACGGAGCCATTCGTCCACGCTGGCTTTTGATTTGGTCAGCCCCCGCGGCCACAGACGGTCCACCAGAATCCGATAACCGTCGGCTGCTGTCGGTGGTTCGTAGATTCGCTTCAGTGCAATCGGCATGAGTTCTTTTATCATTGTATGTCTTGCGGAAAGACCGGGCATGCGAAGGCCGGGTAAAATGAATGCAAGAAATTTATCGGAGGGGACAATTAGCGGACCTGCTAGACGCTTGCCACCGGCATGCGGAGGGATGAAAATCAGGCATTGGATCTCAGCTGTTCTGCTCGCATGCCTGGCTCTCGCGGTTTTGGGAGCGTGCGATATCGAGCGCCGCAAGTCAGACGCCGAGCTTGGATTGAATCCGCAGCAGGCCGCTGGTCGCAAGATCTACGACAACTATTGTGACCGCTGCCACCGGCCGTACTCCACAAAAGGCAAAAAAGGCCCGGGATTGAAAGGCGTGTTTCAGCACAAATATCTTCCGCAGACAGGACTTCCCGCCAACGACGACCGCGTGACAGACATTATTCGCAACGGGCGCCCGGATATGCCCGGATACAGCCAGGTCCTGAGTGCGCAGGATATAGACGATTTGCTTGCCTACCTGCACACTTTGTAGCTTCCGTGCCAAGCCCACGCATGCGCCGATCATGGGATAATTCCACAGGTGAAAACTGGCACGAACCACGACCTGTTCCGTCAGCTTCCTTCGGTGGATGAAGTTATCGGTATGCCTGCGGTGCGTTTACTCAGCGATACCTACACACGCGATTCGGTCGTGGATGCCGGTCGCGCCGTGCTGGCACGGTTGAGAGAAGAAATTACATCAGGACTCATCGATGAAAATTCGTTGAAGCCTGCGCTGTCTGGACTAGCGGGTGCAATTGAAGTGCAGCTTCGCGAGTCGCTGAAATATTCTTTGCGAGCCGTAATCAATGCGACCGGCGTGATTCTGCATACCAATCTCGGCCGCGCGCCCTTGAGCGACGCTGCCATCGATCACATCCGGGAAACTGCTGCTGCATATTCCAACCTCGAATTCGATCTGGCTTCAGGCGCGCGCGGCAAACGGGACGTGCACGTCGATCGTCTGTTTCAGAAGCTCTTGCGCAACGGCTCTTCGAGCGAGCCGCGGCCGCGGGTATCCACGATTGTCGTCAATAACAATGCCGCCGCCGTTCTGCTCGCGCTGAATACGCTCGCCGAGGGTGGAGAAGTGATTGTGTCCCGCGGAGAGCTCATCGAGATCGGCGATTCCTTTCGCATCCCGGATGTGATGGCGAAGTCGGGAGCGATTCTGCGCGAGGTCGGGACGACCAACCGCACGCGTATCTCAGATTACGAAGCGGCCATCACCGAGAAGACGCGTCTTCTCTTGCGCGTGCATCGTTCAAACTTCGAAATCACTGGATTCACCGAACAAGCCTCAACCGCCGAACTCTCGGACTTGGGACACAAGCGTGGTATCTCATTCATGGAAGATCTCGGGAGTGGCGCCCTGTTCGATTTGCGCTCCCTCGGAATCAGCGGCGAGTCAGGGGTTCTCGACAGCCTGGGCAGCGGCGTCGATATTGTTACCTACAGCGGCGACAAGTTGCTGGGTGGCCCGCAGGCAGGTTTAATCAGTGGTTCCCCAGCGTTGATCGCCCGCGTGCGTTCGAATGCCCTTTTTCGAGCCTTGCGTGTCGACAAACTTACCTATGCGGCTCTCGAAGCTATTCTGATGGGCTATGTGCGGAAGGACCACGATGCGATTCCAATCCTCCGCATGATGCGTTTGAGCCAAAAGGAAATTGACCGGCGCGCCCAAAAGGTCGTCGACCGCATTGCTTCCTCGAAGCTTAACATCGAGACCATCGACGGCGAATCGCTGCTTGGCGGGGGTGCTGCGCCGTCCTGCGTTTTGCCGACGCGCTTGCTTGCCTTGACCGCCCACGGAATTACCGCTGACGAACTGTGCACCAAGCTTCGGGCCTGCGACCCTCCTGTGATCGGCCGGGTAGACGAAGGCCGCGTCCTGCTCGATCTGCGAACCGTGTTTCCCGAACAGGACGCCGCCCTGGCCAGCGCTCTTGCCCGCATCGCCGCCTAAGGCCGTTGCATCAAATCTCCGTTGGCTCGCCTCTACACGATCGGACATTCGACACGCCCGCTCGAAGACCTGATCACGACGCTCCAGGCGCACAAGATCGAAACGTTGGTTGATATTCGAGCTTTCCCAATGTCGCGGCGGCTGCCGCAATTCAATCGCGAATCTCTGGGAATGAGCCTCAGCGCGGCTGGCATTCATTATGTGTGGATGAAAGCTCTCGGGGGCTACCGCAAGAAACTTCGCCACGACTCGCCAAATGTGGCTCTGCGCAATGACTCGTTTCGCAACTACGCCGATTACATGCTCAGTGCAGAATTCGAGGCTGCCATGGCGGAGCTGATCTCCTTTGCCGAGAAATCGCCTACTGCCTACATGTGTGCCGAGCGGGTATACTTCCGCTGTCACCGCATGCTGGTCTCCGACTGGCTGGTTGCGCACGGAAACGAAGTGATGCATATCGATGACGGCGATCCCGTGAAGCCGCATCGCTTGACCCCAGAGGCGCGCATGGTTGAAGGAAAACTGTTCTACCGTGGCGACAGGTTGCTCTGACAATTTGAGACGACGTTCGCAGCTATGATCGTTGGCACCGGCATCGACATCGCGGAGGTTCCCCGCATTCGTCGATCGATTGAGCGCTTCGGCGACCGCTTCCTGCAGCGCATTTTTACGCCGGAAGAAATTCGTTATTGCGAGTCGAAAGCAAACCGTGTCGAGCGCTACGCCGCGCGTTTCGCCGCGAAAGAAGCCGCCATGAAAGCTCTTGGCACCGGCTGGAATCATGGCGTCCGCTGGCAAGATTGCGAAGTCGCTCGCCTGCCAGGCAAACGTCCTACGATGGTTTTCCACGGCCGGGCGGGTGAGTTTGCCGCCAGG
>JASICF010000535.1 GCA_030044775.1 Candidatus Sulfotelmatobacter sp.
TCGGATGCCTCCGCACGCGCCGATCCAAACCTGCCTCCTGTAATTACATCAGTCGACGCCTCTGTACAAACCGCGTTCATGCTCCCCAAAGCTTCTGTTACTGTTTTGCGCGGAGAGGTCCAAGGCCTTCCAGCTTAGGAATTCATCGCGATGGAACAATTGATTGGGAAACATCGACCGCGATCTTCTACAAAAGCCGGGCAGGGCGATCAGCTTGATGTTCGTTTACGGAGGGCCAACCGTGCGTATCCGACGGTCAGGCCGAGCGAGCCGTACGCTGCCGCGTTCATGGGGGCAAGTAGGAAAAAAGTAGCCGTCATCGAGGGATCGAAGGTCATCTTTATGAAATACAACGGACACAGCGAAAACATAAGTTGGGGATCAAGTCCCCAGCGGCGCGGAGCAAGATAGGCGACGAGCGCTACGAGATATGAACTCGCCCCGAAGCCACCGAGCCATTTAAGGGGCCCTAAGAACAACTGTTCATCGTTTCGATCTTTCTTGCATGCTTTCGCAATCCATGAGCCGGGTAGCACCGCAAGCGTCACACTGAAAAGGCCCAACGGTGCCAACGTAACCACAAATAGAACCCATTCGCTCTGAACCGGCAGCTCGGCACCCCGCAGCATCAGAAAAGGAACGCAGGTGAAGAGTGAAATCACCCCGCATAGGAAAAACGCAATTCGAGATGTAACCCTGATGGCGCGGGCCGACATGACGAGGATTCTAACAGCGGTGCCGACGCCGCGATTACACTCATTGGCCTGTCAAATTCTCAATGAGTTCAAATGCCTGTCGCGGTTGAACCGACCACCCTGAATTGGGGTAAACCAAATAGGAGTCCTTGTGGCTCTCCAGATGAACGTCAAATCTGCATGGTGCAAAACAAAGGAGAAATTCAATGGACGTTAACACTCGACGGAATTTTTTTGTCAAGATCCCGGTTATCGCTGCCTTCGTCACGGGCCGCGCGAAACTGTTCGCTCACCAGGTTCCCGGCGCGGGGACGTCTGCTCCTTCATCCACGCCTAATCCCGAAACGGACAGGCCTCGCCAGACCAGCGGCGGACATCACATACACGAGGGAATCTATTATTTTTCGGGCACTGGCGCCAACGACGGCTATCCCAAAGAAGATCACGTGATGGTCACGGATCCTTTTGAGAAGCATGTCACGCGCACCATGGATGCGCTGAAGAAGTCGGTGGAGCGCGCCGGTAGCGACATGGATAACATCATCCATCTCGAAGTCTTCCTCTGCCTGCCACTCTCCGATCGTGCTCCAGCCCCCACTGGCCAAGCTCGTTTTGATGCCCACAAGGCGCAATACGAGGCGTTGAACAAAATCTATGGAACCTACTTTTCTCCAGGCAAGGCCCCGTCCCGCGCCTGCCTGGCGGTCGAGTGGATTCCGGGCGATTCGCTAATTGAGATGGTGGGCAGCGCAAAAATTGTGAACGCTCCCGCGCCAGCAGTGGACAAATAGTTCAAGAACAATAGCGGACAACAATTCACGAATAATAAGGAGACCGGTATGAAGTTTGACTGGAGCCGCCGCTCATTTCTCGCGGGGATCGGAGCAGCCGGCAGTATGTTTACTTCGCCCCAGCTGAACGCCGCAAGCATCTTCAGGAAAACCCGCAAGCCGAAGATCAGCGCGTCTCTCGACGGCGCGCCCATCATACCCATCACCACCGGCCTTGGGTCCACCGGAGACATTTATGCCGAACTGGGCGTGACTCCACTCATCAACATTAACGGGACCGTGACGGTGATCGGCGGCTCTGTCATGCCGCCCGAAGTCATGGAACTGATTCGGCAAGGCAATGAGCACTTCGTATTGATCGATGACCTCGAGATCGCCGCCGGGAAGTTCATCGCCAAGCTATGCAAGTCTCCGGCCGGCTACACCGGTCTGGTAACTGCCGGTGCCGCGGCGGCTCTGGTGGTCGGCTACGCTGCCATGATGACCGAGGATCTCGAACCGCGCCTGCGCGCCATTCCCGACATCAGCGATTTTCCGCGCTACGAAGTCATCATTCAGAAAAGTCATCGGTATCCCTTTGACCATCAGATTCGCCAGACTGGCGCCAAGCTGGTGGAGGTCGAGACCCGAGAACAGATGATTGCCGCCATCAATCAGAAGACGGTGGCGATTCACTTTACGAACATCCTCTCAGACAAAGGGAAGGTCAGCGGTCCGGAAACGGTGGCGATCGCCAGAGAGCACAATCTGTACACGTTCAATGACGCCGCAGCCGATGTGCCGCCGGTGGAACGGCTTTGGGAATATCCGGGACTCGGTTTCGACATGGTCGCCTTCAGCGGAGGCAAGGATATTCGCGGCCCTCAGGCGGCCGGCGTGCTCATCGGCAGAGAGGATCTGATCCGGTACTCGCTTTTGAACATGAGCCCGCAGGAAGATCGCATCGGCCGCTGCTGCAAGGTAGGCAAGGAGACGATTTTCGGTATGCTGAAGGCGCTTGAAGTTTTCGTCAATCAGGATTACGAAGCGGCGCTGCGTACGTATGACGAGCGCGCCCAGGTGATCACCGATGCAGTGAAGAAATTCGGAGTAGCGGCACTGCCCCGACAGTTTAATCCGCAAGCATTGGGCAATGTTACACCCCATTACAGCTGGCAGATCGATCCGAGCAAGCTTAACATCACCGGCCATGAAGTAATGCAGAAGCTGGCCGACACCCGGCCTATCGGAATCGGCAGCATGGGAGCCGGGGCAGGTGGCATGCGTGGCCGCAATCCAGGTGCACCTTCCGGGGACGCTCAACAGCAGCACCAGGGCCCGCGCGACCCCAATACCTTCGGCTTTGCCGTCTGGCAACTCAAGGAGGGCGAGGAGAAAATAATCGCCGAGCGGCTGGCCGACATTTTCAGCAGCGCGGAGAGAATCGGCAGTTAACCCCGACGATTCGATAAAAGGAGCGTCTGGTCGTTTTCCTCCCTGAGTGCAACGTTGCGCTTGCGGAAAGCCTGATCATTCGTGAATATACAACTGAGATTTGGAAGGTCGAACCATGCCTCATACCGTAGAAAGGGAGCCTCACACGACTGCTGCAATTTCGCCGCTCGCTGGCAAGACGGCGCCCAAGGAGATGCTGATTGATGTTTCACGTTTGGAAAAAGAGTACTTCGACCACAAACCCGATGTGCGCGACCGCACTCAGTGGGTGAGCTTCGGGACCAGCGGGCACCGCGGATCGCCTCTTCACGGCACGTTCAACGAAGCGCACATTCTGGCGATCACTCAGGCAATCTGCGAGTACCGGCGGGGACAAGCAATCGACGGACCTCTCTACATGGGGAAGGACACGCACGCCGTCTCGGCGCCGGCACAGCGCACGGCCCTCGAAGTGCTGGCGGCGAATGGGGTCGAGACGATCATTCAGGAAAATGACGGCGTAACTCCAACACCTGTCATCTCGCGAGCCATTCTGGTTTATAACCGGAGTCGCAAGGATCGCTTTGCCGACGGCATAGTCATCACGCCCTCGCACAACCCGCCCGAGGACGGCGGCTTCAAGTACAACCCTCCTAACGGCGGCCCTGCCGACACGGCTGTGACTGGCTGGGTGCAGAATCGTGCCAACGAATTGCTGCGCGCGGGAAATGCCGGGGTCAGACGAGCGCCGTTCGAAAAAGCGATGCGAGCGGCTACGACCCGGCAGGAAGATTTTGTTCTCCCGTACGTCCGCGATCTCAACAATGTCGTCGATATCGACGCGATCCGCGGCGCCCACCTGAAGCTGGGCGTAGATCCTCTCGGTGGCGCTTCCCTGCCCTACTGGGACCCGATTAACTCGACTTACGGGTTGCATGTTCAGATCGTGAACCGGACCGTCGACCCAACTTTTTCGTTCATGACGGTTGACCACGACGGCAAGATTCGCATGGACTGCTCCAGTCCGTACGCGATGGCGAGGCTCGTGGAGTTGAAGGATCAGTATCAGGTTGCGTTCGGCAATGATACCGACGCCGACCGCCACGGGGTCGTCACTCCTGTTGCGGGCCTGATGAATCCGAATCACTACCTCGCCGTGTCTATCCGTTACCTCGTGACGCATCGTCCGCAATGGCGACACGCAGTTGCAGTTGGAAAAACCGTGGTGAGCAGCAGCATGATCGACCGTGTTGTTCGGAAACTTGGCCGCGAGCTGCGTGAAGTTCCGGTGGGCTTCAAGTGGTTCGTTTCAGGGCTGATCGACGGCTCGTATTGTTTCGGAGGAGAAGAGAGCGCAGGAGCAAGCTTTCTTCGCCGGGACGGCACAGTCTGGTCCACCGACAAGGATGGGCTGATCATGGTGCTGCTAGCCGCTGAGATTGCAGCTCGCACTGGCAAGGACCCTGGCCAGCATTATCAGGAAATGACGGCGGAGTTTGGCACGCCCTACTACACGCGCATCGACGCGCCCGCAACTCCTCAGCAAAAGACAAAACTATCGGCACTCTCGCCGGATTCGGTCAAAGAATCGGAATTAGCTGGCGAGCCGATTACTGCCAGGCTCACCCGGGCCCCCGGTAATCAGGCTGCAATCGGTGGACTGAAAGTCGTGGCTGAAAACGGCTGGTTCGCGGCCCGGCCCTCCGGCACTGAAAACATCTACAAGATTTACGCGGAGAGCTTCAAGAGCGCCTCGCATCTCAGCGCCATTGTCAGCGAGGCGGAGAAGATCGTGAGCAATGCTTTGGCTTGAGCGATGAGGGGTATCGGCGAGGCCGCAAGCGTTCCGCAATTCCGCGCCGCGCTACTTTGCGAATCCATTTTCCAGCTCCCACATGTCGAGCCCAGTGGGTCGAGCAGGTAAGCTATCTGCAGTTGCGAGCCGCCGCCCGTGTTCTTTACAGAAAAAGACTACCAGTGGCGAACACGCCCGACGTCGACATGGACGAAGTCCGAGGTGCGATAGTAGCCAACTCCTCCGCGATGCAGGCGCAGGGCCGCGTCACGCAGTTCCGACGTCGGAATCCCTGGCAGACGAATGTCGATCGCTTCGGCCTGCATATGCAAGCTGTGCTGCGCCACGCCGGTGTGGGGGCTGCGCGTGCGCAGGAATTCGTTGCTCCAGGGGGTTCGGTACCCGCAAATCACGTCGATTTCACCGCCGGAATCGCCGAGCGATGATGTCAGGTCGGAGAGAAGATCGAAGAGGCGAGGATCGAAATGACGCACGTCTCCAGTACGGTGATCGCGCAGAAAATGGTCGAGTTCGCCCAGCGCTCCCGGAATGTATTGATCACCGCGGCGATAAACCACATCCAAGCGCTCGCCGGTGTGAGTGTGATAGAAGCGCAGCCGGTACTCGCGCACAGCCTGGTAACCGGATTCTGTTCCGGCGCGTCCGACTAGTGGCGCCAGTAAAAACAAGCAAGTCAACGGCAAGCACCACACATTTTTTTTCGAGGATGCTTTTAAAAGTGCTTCGGTGCCATCAAGAACGTATTTCCGCATTAATTCATTCTATTCGATGTGGCTTTCATCCGACAGTCAGACCTAGGGATAACCTGCGGCCAACGCTTTATCGAGTTCTGCATCATAGCCGTAGATGTCGTCGAAAAAGCGAATCTGATTTTCTTCGTTCACCGTCGCCGAGCCGTAGACAATCAGAACCGGAATTCGTGTGACGAGGTTCACCTGAAGATTGTTTTTCTCGCCGTTCATTGCGGCCTTCACCCGTTCCAAGTCCCAGCCAGGATTATTCCGCAACACCCAGGCAACGAGGTCCGCAGGCTTCTCTACCCGAATGCATCCGTGGCTGAAGTCGCGGACATCCTGCGAGAACAGTTCCGGAGCATCTGTGCCATGCAGATACACATTCTCCGGATTGGGAAAGATGATCTTCACCAGGCCCAGAGAATTCGTTTCGCCGGGCTTTTGCCGAACCATCAGGTGAAGCGTTTTTATGCCTTCTAAAACTTCCGGGCTCACTTGATTATCGGTTATGACCTCGCCCTGGGGTGTGACCACCTCAAAATTATGCTTGCCGATGTAGTTGGGGTCCTTCTGGATGTGCGGCACGATTTCGTTCCGCTGAATACTCGGAGTCACGTCCCAGTAGGGCCGGAAAACGACGTATTGGATTTCTTTCTCAAAAATCGGAGACTTGTGGCCGTAGGCTTTTCCAATGATGACGTTCTTGTAGAAGGCAACGGTGCCATCCGGGTTCATCGCGCGCACACGATATTCAGGAAGATTTACAACCACGGGCGGTTGTGGGAATGAATGTGGAATCCAGCGCCACCGTTCGAGCGTCAACTTGATCTGTCGAATGCGGACCTGCGGAGGCGTGTTGAGTTCATTGATCGTGCGGGGGTCAAGGTTGCCGGTTGGACTTTCCCCATGCCTATCCTGGTAGTGCTTCACGCCCTCGACGAGCGCCCCGTCATAGATGCTTGCGTTGGGATTTAATTGCACGGCTGCAGGAATGTCGCCGATGGTTTGAAGAAACCGCCCCAAGCGGACCACGCCAGCGTAGGGTTGGCCGGGTCGCACAGTCTTCGTGACCGTCGGCAGCCTCTCTCCCTCAACTTGATTTGCGTATCTTTCATAAACCGGCAAGAGCGCGAGCAGCTTCCGGTATCCCAAGAACGGTGGTTCCAGCTTCTGGATTTCGGCGGCTGGATCGCTTGCATTCACAACCTGAGTCTTAATGAAATCCGCTAACGGGAGTTGTTGCCCTCCCATGTCGAGCTGAAACTTGAATTCTTTGGGACTTACACGGCCGCAGTGGACGGCACGGATGTAGCGCATCGTCGAGACCGTAAGTGCGGTATCGAACGAGACTAAATCTTGTTCGGACGGCGTTTGCCCCAGCTTGAGAAGGCGTGCCTGCCACCGTGAGCCGTCGTAATCTTCGGGGTCGAGTCCTTTAGCGTCCGCATTTTGTAAGATCTCGATCACAGCCAGTCCCTGCTGGCGGACGCGTCCGCTCTGAATCCAAAGCAAAGAGTAACCGTTCGACTCGTAAAGTTTAGCGACCTCGCTTTTGTAAGAAGTAAAGTCGGGCCAATGAAGATCGGCATTCCGACCCGCATCCACAATACCGTGGAGTGCGGGCACAACCGAGTTGGGCAACGTCTCGCCCGCAAGAGCAGGGTGCTTCCCCGCGAAGAGTACAGGGAAGGTCTGGCCGCTCGCCGCAGACATTCCGGCGACCACCATGCTCGTTAGAACGAATATCCACTGACGCCGATAGACAGGATTCCTCATAGCAAGCCTCACCTTGATATGTTCAATGTTTTGAGTATCGAAAGCTGTTCCAGGTTCCGCCTAAATTTAAGAGGGATTTCTTGCGCTATTATCGTGGTGATTGAACGCGGAGCCGCAGGCTTCTATGCATTGCCCTGGTTGGGAGGCATGCACAATTGCGCATCAATCTGAAGCAGCTCTGGGAGATCGCGCCAGGAATCCGGGGAATGAGGGGCATCTCCACATTTTTCCCGGCTGTTCATCGCCAAAGCTACCCACGAGTCGTGTTAGGGGTCTGTGGAAATCTTGGGCTGCAGGCGGCAAGTTCGGACGCACCTTTTTCTGAGCGTTGACAAATGAGATCGTAAATTCAAAAAAGCCATTCGGCTTGCTGAGAGGCAAAATGCCTACGGAAAGTACCAGACGCGAGTTTCTGAAATTGTCGACCGCTGGCCTGACAGCCGGCGCCGTTGCTGAATCTTTGCCGGCTTGGGCTTCGCTCGGTTCAGCAAACCCCAGTGAGATTGCCGTACGGGTGACCGATGAAAAGCGGCGATTCGAGCAGACTTTGCCGCTGGCATGGCGGCGGGGCACTGCACAGCCTTCCGCGGAGATCATCGTTCTCGACCCTGAAAATAAGTTCCAGAAAATTCTCGGTTTTGGCGCAGCTTTTACTGATGCGGCCTGCTACATGTTCAATCAACTGCCATCGAATTCGCGCGTGGGTTTGTTTCATGAGCTCTTCCACCCATCGGAGCTAGGACTTAGCGTTTGCCGAACGTGCATTGGGGCGAGTGACTACTCGACCGAGTTATACAGTTTCGATGAAGGTGAACCCGATCCAGACCTCAAGCGTTTTTCGATCGAGCACGACCGCGCGTACATTTTGCCCGCGTTACGGCAAGCGCGGCAGGAAAACCCCGATTTGTTTCTGTTTTCGACTCCCTGGAGTCCGCCCGGGTGGATGAAGTCCAACGGTTCCATGTTGGGAGGCTGTATGGGCAAGAGGTATTACGCGAGCTACGCGCAGTACTTCCTGAAATTCCTGCAAGCCTACGCATCTGAGGGTGTCTCCATTCAGGCAATAACTTCGCAGAACGAAGTGGACACCGATCAGGACGGTCGCATGCCTGCATGCCTGTGGGGACAGGAGTATGAAATCGAATTCGTGAGGGACCATTTAGGGCCGGTGCTAAGAGCCAATGGGATCCCTGCGAAAATCTGGCTCCTCGACCACAACTACAACCTTTGGGGACGAGCGATTTGCGAGCTCGACGATCCGGGCGTGCGCGAGTACGCGAACGCGGTGGCGTGGCACGGTTATGCCGGTGGCGCGAGTATGGCCTCGAAGGTTCACGACGCGCATCCCGATGTCGAGATGTATTGGACGGAGGGCGGCCCGGATTACACGCAGCCTGATTATGCTACCGACTGGGCGAAATGGGGACACGCTTTTACCGGCGCTCTCCGCAACTGGTGCCAATCGATTACGGGTTGGAACCTCGCACTCGACGAGCAGGGCCGTCCTAACATCGGCCCGTTCCCGTGCGGCGGAGTCGTGACCATCCACTCGCAGACGAAGGAAATCACGCGCAGCGGCCAGTACTGGGCATTTGCTCACTTCTCGCGCCTCATTCAGCGGGGTGCACACCGCTTCGATTCTCAGGGCGTTCTGGCAAACGTCGATCACGTGGCCTGCGAGAATCCCGATGGTGAGAGAGTTCTGGTTCTGAGCAACACAGCGGCAGCGCGGCCCGTGATCCTGCAGATGGGCCCGATGATAGCGGAGTTGACGTTGGAGAGCGATTCCTTAACTACGCTCAACTGGAGGTGAGTGGTTTCTAACGGGTGAGAACAAATTTGCCTTGCAGCTGGATCTTATCGGAGGAACTTCCAACCAGAATTATGAATTCACCAGCGTCCGCAGTCCAGTCACTTTTCGTGATGTCGTAAAAGGAAAATGCTCTGCGATCGAGTCTTAGTGTCACTCGCCTGGATTCGCCGGGTTTGAGTCTTACTTTTTCAAAGCCCTTTAATTCCTTGAGTGGCCGCGGAACCTTAGGGTGAGATTCGCCGACATACAGTTCCGCCACTTCGGCCCCCTCGCGATGTCCTGTATTTTTCACGTCAAAGGAAACCGTGACCGGCTCGTTCAGGTTTCCTGTTTGCGGACTCACGGACAACTTGTCATAACGGAACGTCGTATAGGAAAGACCATAACCGAAGGCGAATAAAGGCTTCGTTTCAGAACGATCGAAATGCCGGTATCCCAGAAAAACTCCCTCCGAGTACTGCACGCGCTTCTCATTCTTCTCGGGGTAATAGCTGTGGAACGTGGGATTATCTTCCCAGCGCCGTTCGAAGGAAGCAGGCAACTTGCCGGACGGGCTGTAGTCGCCGAAAAGAATTTGTGCTAGAGCCGTTCCCCCCTCCTGACCCGGATACCAGGTGTGCAGAATCGCAGGAACCTGGTCGACCCACTCCGTCATGTCGACGTTCCCGCCGGCGGTGAGCACAACAATTGTGTTTTTGTTGACCGCGCTGATCTGCCGAATGAGTTCGTCCTGCCCGCCGGGCAGCCGAAAGCTTCTGTCAAAACCCTCGCCCTCGGTTTGAGGATCGAATCCCACGCAAATGACCACGGCATCGGCCTGCGCGGCAAGGGCTTTGGTGTTGCGGCCGATGAATGATTCGGCTCGAGTCAACCCGAAACCAACGATGGCACTCCCTACATCTTCGAAATATTCCAGACGGATCTTGTACGCGTGGCCCGCTTCCAGGTGTGTTCCATAGCTATCCACGGTTTGGGAATGCGGTTGCCAGTCGTCGATCGCGGTGTCGTCGCCGATGTAGAGGCGAACACCATCGTCGGCGGAGGTGAAGAATCGGTAGTCGCCGGAGTC
>JASICF010000536.1 GCA_030044775.1 Candidatus Sulfotelmatobacter sp.
GAATTTCCCGTGCATTGGGAAGCGACTCGAAATACGACTTTCGTATCCGCCCACAGGCTTTGACCCGGCAAGAAGCTGTGCTCCAGGCTCTGACGCGCCATGCGCTTCAAATCGGAATAGGACAGATGATAGGTTTCGACCGCGCGCAAGAACTCGTACGTCAGGTCGGAGCGGTTGACGCCTTCGTCATCGGTTGCGAGTGCAACGGGAACTCCATATTTCATGTAAACCGGGAGCGGGTGATCGTCGCCGCTGACGCCAAGAATGATGTCATTCGAGGTCAAGCAGATTTCGACCAGGATGTTGCGCTCGGCCATTTCGTGCAGCAGCGCGATTGGATCTTTTTCATTCATGACGTCGACGCCGTGGCCGATACGCTCGGCGTGGCCGCGGTCGATGGAAGAGCGAATGTGGAAGGTGAGTTCGTCGGGTGGGACGAGCGGGATTGCAAGTTCGCCGGCATGCAATGCGATGTGCACCTTGGGATAAACGCTGTGCAGATAGTCGAGCATGGCCATGTGCTGGTTGAAATCGTGAATGGGCACGTACCAGTCTTCCGCCATGACCATGTTCAGCCCGACAAATTTCGGATCGGAGGAAGCCAGCTCGAAACCGAGCAGCATTTGGGTGAAGACGACAGGCAGAGGCAGGCCGCGCAGAACCTGATAAAGATAGCGGACGGTTACGGAGCACCCGGGAGCGGCATCGGGTGTGCCGCATTTCATGATTTCGCGGGCGCGGGAATCGTCGGCAGCAAGCCGCTGGCTTGTCTGAGCGGCAAGATCCTTGATTCCGGCAGCGAAGAGCGCGTCGCGCATCTTCGCGTAGTCGGAAGTCCAATCGATTTTCTTGGCTAGGTCAATCGCTCCGCCGCCATCGGCGGTGTGCATGTATTCGACGTATTGAAGATGGTCGGCACCGGCGCGGTCGGTTGCGGCGGCGATGTCTTCGGCGACGTGCGTGTGCGACGCGAGAAAGAATTTATCGAACGTGGCGAAGAAGTGATCGTGGCCGGATTCGTTACCGGGGTTCCAGTTGCGCATCGACCAGGCATCGATGAGCTGGTTGTAAAGCAGTTGATCGCCATAAGCACAGCGGGCCGCGGGCTTCGCAGTGTAGCTGGCGCAGGAATCGTCGCAAGGCGGAGCGAGGAGGTGCGAAGAAGTGCGGTCGGCGCAGAGATTGCCATCGGCGGCGAAATCGATGAAGTCTTCGGCGTAGACCGCGCCATCGAGGTGATTGTGCAGGTCGGCGCCTTTGGGCATGTCACGCAGGAAAGGCAGAAGCAACTGCGGCTGCTTGCGAATGGAATCGAAGTAGCGAGCGGTGCGCTGTTCGACATTCTGCGCGGCAGCGAACGAGGTGAGCAGTAGATAAACCAGGCAACGGCGCAATGCGCGTGCGATAAATGGCACGAACGAGCCTCCGGATGAATGATCAGGATACAGAAATGGAATTGTAACGGGTTCGAGGCTCGGTCCGAGATGTTATTCGACGCGCGGTGCGCAGGGCTGCGGTATGAGATCCCTCGCTCCGCCTGGAGAAAACGGCTGCGCTCGGGATGACGCCGTACGGAATCGAAATTACTTCCGGCCGCGCCACTGTTTTTCTTCGCACTCGACGCAGAGCTTGCGTCCCGGCGAGATCGGGAAACCGCAGGCCTGGCACTTGCGAAGATTTCTCAAGGTCGGCGGGATTACGGGAGAGGGGACGGCGTCTGAAACAGCGCCGGTGCGGGGGGCGGACCAGAAACGCGGTTTCTTTGCTTGCGTGGCGGTCTTTTCTGCCGGCGATAGCGATGTCTTTTGCGACTCCGCTTCAGCAACGAGATTGTCCGGCGATGCCGGCCGCGCTTCCTGAGCCGCGACGACGCCCTCCGGAACGATGCGCCTGGTGACACGAGTGGGGTGAATATGAATACGGGTCACCGGATGCTTCTCTGCGCGGACTGGATCGGGCTGCGGTAAAGGGTGTGTCGCAAGCGAAAACTTGATCGAGAGTTCGACCATGCCGCTCAGACGCTGCAAGGCCGAGATATCGCCTTCATCAAAAGCATGAGATTTGCCGGAAAAAAGTTCGAAGACTCCAACCGGTCTGCCTTCGCTCAAAACCGGCATGACAAGAACGGAGGCAATGCCGAGCCGGGCGCAGGCCTGAGCGTCTACGCGAGCGTCGTTTTTGGCATCATCACAGCGCTGGAGCTGACGGGTGCGGATGCTCGCTCCAGAAAGCCCATGCTCCAGCGAAAGCAGAGCGCCGAGCTGCGGCGAGATGGAGCCGACGCTGGCACGACAAAGCAAGTCCTGATGTTCGGCGCGGAGCAAAGCGATGGCCGCGCCACCGGCGCCAGTGATGTATTCGGCGCGATCGGCCAATAGCTGGAGAGCAGCATCGAGATCAAGGGAGGCCAGTTCGGCGACGGACTGGCTGACATCATGATGAATGCCTCGCGGCCGGGTTTCAGATGGAGCGGAGACCGTTGGGTTCATGTTCGGAGGCTACACCCGCCGGCGCACGGCGCTGTTGGCCAGCTGATTGGCTTCGACATTATCCTCGCGGGGAACATGCGAAATAGAAAAGATGAGTGCGCGGGCTAGCTTGCGGCAGGTCCAGTGCAGAGAATAAAGGCGCGAGCTGCGGCAAAAGTACTCGCCACGCATCTGGCGAACGACCACCTGGGAATCCGAATAGACGTGCAGGGCTTTGGCCTTGAGGGAAACCGCTAACTGCAGAGCTTCGAGCAGAGCCATGTACTCGGCGACGTTATTATCCTGGTGGCCAATCCATTTGGCGATGCGAATGGGACCGCTTTCGCATCCATCAATCACTACCCCAATGCCGGATGGCCCGGGATTTCCCAGAGAGCCACCATCCACATGGGCCACGAGTTCTGACATCAACGCTTCTCTTAAGTGCTTAACGTGCGAGTGCCTAACAGCGACCACTTAAATCTATTGTTCGCTTTAATTTGCGTAACTGCTGCGTCGCTTTTCAAGGGCGGTTTCCGGCTGGCTCCGAAGGCGAGCGACTCACAGGCGCTAGGAGCAAGATGCGCTCATAATTCTGCGCCGTCAAGACGATTTTGTGGTTCGGCGCGGGATTTAATCCACAAGCGGGGCTGTGCATTCCTCTGTGAAAATCAGCACCGAAACCGGAACGAATTTTAATAAGTTGTCAATTGAGAATAGTTTGCGTCGTCGGTTATGCACAGGTTCCACGACCTGTGTTGCACCAATAGTTTGCGTTGACTTCTGACATTACTTTGGTAAGGTTGGGTGCGTCGACGGTCGAAAGGGTGAGCGAATTAAAAACTTGCTGACCCGAAGTAGGCTGGGTGATCAGCCAAGCGGGGCAACTCGCAGGGCAGCCAAACCTGAAAAAACCGACTGGTTCTGCGAGGAGCAGCCGGGGTTTGGGACTGTGAAAACAGTGATCGCATCAAGGGGCTGTGACGGTACATGCGTCCACGCTGTTGGCTCCCTCGCAGGAGTTGACGGCTAGAGCATAACCAAAGTCACGGCCCTTTCAATTTCTGCTGGTATCTCTCTGCTCTCTTCGTTGAATTTGGTCTCCACTCTTCGAGTCGATCCACGCTAACAGCCGTTCGGTGGTGTATCAGTTTGAATTTTCCTCTTTCTTGAACACGCGTTTTGCCACTTCTAGGAGCCGACGTAGCAGATTCTCCCGCTGGGGTGATGGGCGCTCTTCTGCTTGCGCTTCGAGAATATGAATTATACGGCCAATAATTTCAGCCATATGTCTTTCTAGGCGATTCATGGATTCAGTGAGATCCATGTGCTCGGTAACGACCCTAGCAATAGAGTTGAGATGAAAAAGTGTCAGTCCGTACACAATACCGAATGTATGGAAGCACATATCCAGCATTAACGAGACAGTCACCGGCTTAGGGCGTCGGATGTCCTCGTAATAAAGGACGAAGATGTTAGGCAAGACGATAAGCAACAGCGGAAAGTATGGAGATACCGCGAATCGCAGCCATCCCGGTATTCGTTCCTTCGGGTGGTTTGTTTCTGGGCTAGCTTTGGGTTTCCTTTTCCATCCTGCAACTGCAGGCATCAGGGGTGCAGTCAGAGTGCTGATGATTACTGCTATCGTCAGCCAATGGTCAACGGTCATATACTCTCTATTCGCACCGCATAAAGAGTAGGGATTATACCGCTGAACTCTTTCTATAAGGCCCGCGTTTTGCTGGTTTCGGCATATAGCATCGTCACGATTTCCCCAAGACTCCAAACGTGATCGCTCAAACCAGCGGCCATGCTTGGCGTGATTCGCAGCGTCTTGTGGATTCGCGCGTAATTGTAATAGACACAAACTGATACACTACCAGCCGTTCTTCCCGCTTGACCTGCGCAGTAAACGGGCGGATAATTTGCGCGTTCCGAATCGCCCACGAATTGCCCCTGCTGGGCATTCGAGCTGTTTCCCAAAGCCGGTCACGTTTCCCAGCGCGACTCCCGTCCGTCGATCTTTTTTGAATCGAGGTGTCACCATGGCAGGCAGTAAGCAATTCGCAATTTGGGCCGCAGCCTTCCTGATGTTTTGCCCGTCCGCAACCGGACAACACTATCGGATCACAGACCTGGGAACATTCCCAGGAGGGAAAGTCAGCGAGGGAAACGCGATCAACGTTTTGGGTCAGATAGCCGGTTATGCGCGTTTCTCGAACTATAACGCCGACGCCGTTTTGTGGACCGAACAAGAGGGCTTGATCGATCTCGGGGCGATCCAGCCGCAGAACTTCAGCGTGGCGCAAGCCATCAACTCTCTTGGGCAATTGGCGGGGTATTCCGACTACAACGAACTCGAAGCCGAGCATGCCATTCTGTGGAGCGGGGGAAAACTTCACGATTTGGGAACTCTGCCCGGAGGATCGTTAAGCGAGGCGAACGGGATCAACGACCAAAGTGAAGTTGCCGGGTTCTCCAACGGCGCCGGTATCGAGCCGCACGCGTTCCTCTGGACGCTCGAGAACGGTATGCGCGATTTAGGGACTCTTTCCGGGGGATATTACAGCCAGGGATTGGCGATCAATGTCCTGGGACAAGTTACCGGATTTTCGAACGCCGCTGACGGGCAGTGGCGCGGTTTCATCTGGTCGCGATCGCTGGGCATGCAGGCGCTGCCGAACCTGCCGGGTTCATCAAGCGCTTCGGCCAACGGAATCAACGATGCGGGCGAAGCTTGCGGCGGAACCGGTAGCGACGCTGTTCTGTGGCACAACGATCCCGATCACACGGTGGAAAGCCTGGGAGTGCTGCCCGGCCAGAGCTGGAGCACCGCATTCGGCATGAACGATGTCGGCGAGGTAGTTGGCTGGTCCGGATTCATCGCTTTTATCTGGAGCCGGGAGACTGGCATGGAAGACTTGAACTCGCTGATTCCCGCCCACTCGGGCTGGACTTTAACGCAGGCCAATAGCATCAATCTGCGCGGAGAAATCACGGGCCAAGGCACTATCAATGGTGAGCAACACGGCTTTCTTTTGACTCCAGTCGAGTGACGGCAGCGGCTCGTATCGTCAAGCGGCCGCGTCTCCGACGATCATTTCGTCGACATAGCACCACATCCAGGTTTCTCCGGGCTCAATCGAGCGCATGACGGGATGGTTCGAATGGCGAAAGTGTTTGGTGGCATGCTTGTTTTTCGACGAATCACAGCAGCCGACGTTGCCGCACTCCATGCACAAACGCAAGTGCACCCATGTGTCGCCCATCTTTACGCATTCTTCGCAGACATGAGTGTCGGTGTTTGTGATCTTGATTTGATTGAGATGATGGCATTTTTTTGACATTCGATTTCTCCCGATTCCGTCATCATTGCGGTTCTGTCATTGTGAGCGAAACACCGTGATTCAGCTTCTTTCCAACTCTATCCGGTTCCAGCCGGCGAGATTCGCACCAGCATCATACGTGCTCTCGAGAAAACTGAGAAGCGCTTTGCGCGGCGAGGGAGCGTTGCGGACATCGTCGTACAGGAGAATAAATTCCTTCAGTTGGGGATCGTAAAACGCCTGCGAGGGCTCGATCTTCTGTTCAGCGAAGCCAGTCGGCTCCGGGGCGGCGTAGGCGTAAAAGGCTGGGCCTTTGTATCCGGCTCCCGGCCAGAAACCTGCGCTGATGACTTCGTGCGAATAGGCTTCGCGGGTGATGGCATCGGCGCCGGGACGCTCGGGCGCGCGGCGCCCGGAAAAGCGAGTCACGCAGAGATCGAAACTGCCCCAGAAAAAATGGACAGGGCTGTCTTTGCCGATGAATCGGGCGCGAAATTCCTGAAAAATGTTCTCGCACAGGATGAGGATGTGCCAGAAGCGCGCGGCATATTCGGGGTCGTAGGCAGCATGCTGAATATCGTCTTCGAAGCGAATGGGATTGGGAACTTCGCAGGGCATGGTCCAGATTTTCACCTCGATGCCGAGCGAGCGCAGCGCAGACATGAAGGCGGCGTAGAAATCGGCGACCGATTGCGGCCGCAGAGGCAGAGTTTTCGATGGTCCCCAACTGGTTTGGATCACGAGCTTGTGCTCGATGAAGTCGAATTGAATCTCGAATATCTCGCCGCCATAAGGAATGGCTGAAGTGGTCAGGCCGCGGGCGTTGACGTAAAGAGGTACTTCCCACCAGTGATTGATGAGAGGAGTGAGCGCGAGGCGGACTTTTCCGACAACCTGAGTCCACATGTGGAGTGTGGCGTAAGTATCCTGCCAGGCCGCGAGCGGCAGTTCGGGCCACGGGTTTCGGCTTGGGATGTGTGGTTGGGCGGCGATGGCGAATCTCCGCGGAAATGGTACCACTGATTGGCGGCCCGGGCCTGGAGCCGCCACTCAAAAGCAGGTTCCTCACCGAATCTGCGGTTCGGTTCGGAATGACATCACCAGCAGGTTCCTCACCGACCGTACAGGTCGGTTCGGAATGACATCGCCTGTTTGATTCGAAATCAGAGCGCGGCTCTGAAGGGCCGCTCTTCGAACGATAAAGCAAATTTGTGGGCGTCGCCGTGTTCCCACCCAACGAAAAGCACGTTGGGTGGGGCAGCCACGGTCTTCCAGTGATAAAGCAGATTTGTGGGTGCGCCTTCCGTGTTCCCACCCAACGAAAAGCACGTTGGGTGGGGCAGCCACGCAAGCAGCAGGTCCCTCCACTGCGCTCGTTTTTCCTGACGGAAAAACAGGCTTCGGTCGGGATGACAACTGAGAGGATCTGCCTAGCGCTTTCTTGGCGGCAGATATTTTTTCTGAATAGAGGCCACGATTACATAATTGGGATCGACCATTTCGTTGAGATGAATTTTTCCGACCTGCGAAAGCAATTCGTAGGCATCGAGTTCAGATAGGCCGTAGTCGTTGTGAATCCAGTGGACGAGTTCGGTGAAGGCGATGCGCAGGGCATCATCGAGCGGACGATAAGCGCCGACCGTCATGATAGCGTCGTCGTTTTCAAATTGCGGCCAGGATATGGTGCGGCCTTTGATGACGGTGAGTTGAACGTGGGCTTTCAGCGGAACT